>WQZK01000052.1 GCA_009780765.1 Defluviitaleaceae bacterium | reverse complement strand
TAGTGACCACTTGTGGGCATTAACCCTTGGTTACAGAACTGAGACATTTGCTGGAAATTAAAGCGAAAATACAATGATGGACTCGTTTCCGTGCAGATGGGCTTGTTGGAGCGGAATCTCCATAAGGAAACAAAAAAGAGGAGCGAATATGGTGTTGTTTGACAAAACTTTTATAGTGTTAAAACCAGATGCAATTAGGAACCCTGTAATATGTAAATTTGTTGTGTATTTAACTAAGAAACTTGAATTGCATTTCACAAATGAGGACAGCATAAAGCTAACAAAAAATATGATTAGATTTATTTGGGAAAACGAAACAGTTGATGTCGTTTCGAGGCAATTAATGTTCTTTTATTTGTCAGGTAAAAAACTTCCAATATTATTCTTTGAAGGAAAGGATGCAATAAAAAAAAGCACTCTAATTAAAAAGATTGTACGGAGTAAATACGGAAAATCTCACTATTCCAACTGCATTCATACGCCAAGTGATGAAAAAGAATATTTTCAAAATATACTTACTTTCAATCAAATAGCGTTCATATATGAAAATAAAGTCGCAGATTGTTATATAAATCGATTAGACGCTGATAGATTAATGAGGTGTAGCACATTATTATGGGGGCTATTAAATAACATTGATTTTAATATTTTTTGTAGCTCTGTATATCAGATATGTTTAAAGTGGAAACTATGCTTAATTATTGATAAAAAGCAAAAGCTTTATGAGTTAGTTGAATTCTTGTTGAAATACGACTTGAGCTGGGATATAGAAATTTTGTATCTGATGATTTATGCCGCTGATTGGTTAGGAGAATTCCCAATTATGAGTTCTGATGAATATAATAAACTTCACAAACTGCAAGTCTATTTAAATAGTTATAATGTTAAAACGAAAATTTTTGCTACAATATAAAATAAACGAAAGGAAATGAAAATGATTTTACCGTGTTCATTGAGGATATCAATTATCGACATATGCAATTTTAGGTGTTTGTACTGTGCTAAGGAAACGAGTATGGAAAATTATTGTCCTGAAGCATTGTCAAAACGCGAACTTAAATTGGACAAATTTTGCGACATTATTGATTATTTGTTAAATAAGTACTACTTTCAAAAAGTGGTCCTTACAGGTGGGGAGCCGCTATTATCTAATGAAATTGAAGTGATTTGTAAAACGATTAAGAATTACGAGATACGGCTTGAATTAAACACAAACGGATCTCTTTTTAATGAGAATCAGATGCGAGGGCTTATTGGATATTTCGATGAAGTGAAAATTTCATTAGACACATTAAATTCCCGCTTATACGGCGAGCTTAGTGGAACTGATCTGAATTATATACCTTCTGTATATGACTTTATTAGTTTTGTCAACGATCGCAACAAGGGGCTTACTATAAATACAGTTTATTGTAAGATAACAGAAGATTCTACAAAAGAACTAATAGAATATGCAGACAAAGAAGAAGTTAATATTAATATTATGGACCTATATTATACAGATGAAACCAAGATGTTTTGGAAACGCAATTTTATGCCTATACAAAACTTAATAAATGAGTTTGAAGATATATATCAAGTGAAAACGAAGGAAAAAAAAGATATATTTGGATGTAAATTCAATACCTATATAAATAAAAATGAAAAGTATATACAGTTCAAAAGTAGCGATTCTGGAACTATGCGAGATAATGTTTGTGATAACTGTATTGAATATTGTCAAGAAGGAGTTTACTCAATTAAACTGTCACGACAAGGTTGGCTAACAGCGTGTCAATCAAACAACATTCATGGAGTGGATATGGTGCTTAATAAAGATGACAGTAGTCAAGTTGTTGAAAGAGTATTAAATTGTCGATGTGACCAGAACTCATTTACTAAACTTAAAGAACGCATTTATTATTAATAGAATATTCTAATTGATATGGATTGGATTAATGTATGGGTTTAATTAACGAAAAAAGTGTTGATATAATTTTTACAATGAATAATTATAATCTTACTCATAAGACTGAAAAGACAATTTGCGATGTTCAAAATTTATCTTGCGATGCAATCCGATTCAATCTATCAAAAATAAATGAGTTAGAGGCAATTGACTTGATTTTTGATAAATATCATGAATTGAAAAAAAGAAACTTAATGTTTGATTTCCCAATACCACAATCTAAATTTCGAATATTTTTTTGTGGAAAAGATGTATTGAAAGTGAAAAACAAAAAAGTATACTCATTAAGGTTTATAGCGCATGATGGATTAACGGACTTTTACTGCGATGCAAATAAATCACTAATATCCTTGAAACCAGGACAATCAATTATTTGCGGTGATGGCGAAGGTATGTTTACGGTAGTGGATGTGTGTGATGGTATATATTGGCTTGAGGCCAACAATAATTTTATGTTAATCAATGGGAAGGCCTTGCACTTGAATGCGTTAATTTTAAGTTGCAAAGAAAATGCTTTAATAAAAAAGTATGAGCAATTTCTATCAAAGCACAAACCGTACATGGCTGCATTTTCTTTTGTTGATAGTGTTAATCAAATTAATTTGACGAAACAGTTGATGAATGTTTCATCTACATTATTTGTTAGTAAGATAGAAACATGTGAATCTGTAAGGCAATTAAATGATATAATAGACCACTCAGACTTGGTTATGATAGGTCGCGGTGATTTGGGAATATATATGAACTTTAGTGATTTATATTTTGCGCAGAATAAAATTATTAAGCAAGCTAAGTTAAGAGAGAAAGCTGTGTATGTAGCAACCGACATTTTAGAATCGTTATGCGAGAATGTGGTAATACCAAACCGAGCGGATATTATTGATATAACACATTTGTTGGTTAGTAATATAGATGGACTCATTTTATCTGCAGGTATAAAAAATTGTGAAAAAGTAATCACTCTAATCAGACGAATAGAGGATAAATGCAGTGAAAAAAGTAGTTATGATTAGATTTGAAAATACTGAACAGACTCGAAATTAAAAGAGATTAGATGGAAAGGATTTAGAATGAATAAGATAATTGATTATATAGTTGAAAATCAAAGAATAAGTTATGAAATGTTACGATTGATTGCTAGTGAAAATCTACCTGGAATTGATGAGCGCTTGCCTTTTATGATGGATATGTTTGCAAGATATGTGTTTATAGGAAATGATAATTGGAAATATCCAAATTATTTTTTAGATGAAATTGAAAAAAAAACAGTAGCTATGTTTTGCGAGCTTCTTAATTGTAAGTATGTTAGTTTAAAGCCGATATCAGGATTAAGCGGAATGTTGACAACAATAGCGTCCTTTAGTCGTGTAGGCGATATCGTCATGTCACTTCATCCAAATAGCGGGGGGCACGCGGACACATCTGCAATTATTAATAAGCTAGGATTAAGACAAGAATATCTTCCGTTTAATAATGAGACATGGAAAATAGATTTAGAGGAGCTGAAAAATCATGAGATGCTTAACGAAATTAGCTTAGTCTATATAGATCTTTGTATGGTAACATTTCACCAACCCATAAGCGAATTAAAAAAGGTAGAAAAGAAAATCTCTTAGTGCAATGTGATGATTAATTGGTTATATATTAACATAATATGAGGATGGTTTTAGTATGGTATTAAGTGTTATTATTCCAACATACATTAATAAAATAAGATCCCCCGACAGACTGCTATTAACAATTACGGGATATTTACATCAAAAATTGGATAAAGAGTTGTATGAAGTGATTATTGTAAACGATGGATCAAAGTTTGAGATTGAAGAGCATATATATAAAAACATTAAAGATTTAGAGAATATCAGAATAGAAAATAAACAGCACACTGGGATGTGTTCTTCACTTAATTACGGTGTTTCGCTTGCGAAAGGTGAGTATGTTCTTATTGGAGTTGATGACAATATCCCTTCATATGATTGCCTGTATAATTTATATGTCGCGATAGATAGTGACAAGGGAAATAGTCAGAGCATATATATAGGTAAGGAATACTTTTTATTTCATGTGACGGGCATGAAAGATATTATTGAATGTACATATTTCAGAGGAATTAATGAAAATAGTTATAAAGAAAGGTATAAAGAAGAGTTAAGTATATTTCCTAATATTTCATTACGAGATATTGAAACACGATACAACGAATTACTATACGTTGCAAAAGAGGAAGATTCGCATAAACAATTTGCTAATTTTCTGGATAATAAATCACTAATCAATTATCATTGGTTATGTTTAAGACCAGGTGCTCTAGTAATGAAAACAATTATCTATAATGAGCTAGAGGGTTTTGATGAAAAGTTCGATCCATCTGGCTGGTATTCTGACTTAGAGTTTGGATACAGGTTAAGTAAAAAAGGCATCAAAATGAGATATTTAAATGATTTTACAATGATTCATTTAAATCATATGAGAATTGATTGTAATCCAAAGGTAGAAAATCAATGTTTTGAATATCTCATTAACAAATATAACAATGTTGATATGTACATGCTTCCATTTATATGGTTTGACTCCAAATTAGAAACATACGTTAACCATGTGGAAAGAGTTAAGAAACATATCAAGCTTACTGGTGAGAGGGATTGAAGTGAATATTAGTTATTATTGTAGTTCATTCAAAATAGTACATTCGATATTAAAAAGAAATACTGGCAACTGTATTTCACCTATTTCAATTGAGGTTCAGCCGACTAATAAATGCAACTTTGATTGTACATACTGCTCATATAAAACAATGAAGAATCGCATATCAATGGATAATGAATTGTTGTTAGGTTTGTGTAATGACATTATAACGATGAATGTAAAATCTGTCTATTTTTCAGGAGGAGGCGAGCCGACGCTTCATCCTTATTTAAGTGAAGCAATTCAAGTTTTGCATAGTAATGGGGTAGATATAGCCCTTATAACAAATGGCTCAAATAGTGACATTATAGAAAGAAATGCCACTAAATTAAAATATGTTTTAGTACATATTTCTTCACACATTCCCAAAGTATTCGAATCCTTAATGAATGTTTCTGATTATGATAGTTTACTATTAGCAAAAAAAATGAAAGCTATAAGTAACGTGACGATAGGAGCGCGTATAGTTATTGTAGAAGAAAATATTGATCATGCAGCAAGTATTGTAGAGTACTTACTAAACAATAAATATGACTATGTGCAGTGTACACTTGGAATAGACTATGATTTACAATCTACTTATGTTACACAAAAAAAAGCTGATGCTTTACTTAATAATCCCATTTTTGGGGATGAACGAGTTATGTTCAATAAAATGGAGAAAAGAAAGTCAAAACAAAAAAAATGCCAATGTATTATTTACAAGGTACATACTGTTATTGAGGCAGATGGCAATGTGAATATTTGTCCTCCTTTAAGTAACCGCGCTATTATCGGAAATTTAAATCAACAAAATTTAAAAGATATTTGGAACAGCACAACTCATACTGATATAATTAGAAATATAAATAGTTCTTTACATGAAAATGAGTGTTGCTTTTGCAGGTTTTCTGATTACAATTCAATTTTATCTAATATACTTGAGCAAAAAAGCAATCCGCATAGATATTTTCTATAAACGATATTTTATTTCAGATTATGAAAGAGTAGTACAATGAAAATAAAGCATAAAAAAAATGTATCGCATTCAAAACCAACTATATCAATAAAGCAGTATATGTATTTATCAATGATATTTTTAACGAGGAATTTATCAACAGGCAAAGTTGTAAAGAAGTTAGAAGAAGTTTTAAGCAAATATCATCAAAGAGAATACTGTGTTGTTACTAATTCAGGAACATCGGCTCTGCATTTGTACTTTTTATCAGTTATAAAAGAAAAAGGAGATGAAATTATTATTCCTGGTTATGCTTGCCGTGATATAGCGAACGCTGTACTATTAGCTAAAGGGAAACCTATAGTAGTTGATTGTGAAGAAAATGGGCAAGTTCAGAAAGATGATATTATGCTGCTAATTACTTCTAGAACAAAAGCGATTGTTATACAACATAATTTTGGCTATCCATGTATATTGGATGCTCTTGATAAAATCGGGATTGAAATAATAGAGGATTGTACACATAGCTTTAAAAGTTATTATACATTCACACACGTACTTTTTTCATTGGGAGCAACAAAGTATGTCTCTGGAGCAGAGGGAGGCGCAATATTAACAAACAGCAAAAAAACATATAATAGAATCAGAAATTACTTGTCAGAGAGCTCCTTTACGCGATATCCATATCGAGAATCAGATGTTCATGCAGCAATTGCGTTAATGCAAGTAACAGAAATCAATAAATACGTTCGCAAAAGAAGAAAAATTGCTGAGTACTATACCAAAAAACTGTTTCCACTGATAGGTCGAATATCATTGCTATATGAAGAAAACAATCATGCGCCATATCGATTTGTTATAAAACTAAGAGACAAAAGGGACTGCGACGATTGTCTAATCTTTTGTAAAAGACATGGAATTCAATGCGAAAGACCGATTACATTGCACTCTTCAGCACTTACACTAGAGCACGTTGAATCAAATCAAGAGACATTCTTTTCATTACCGATTTATCCGTCGCTCTCGTGCCTAGAACGCAGAAGAGTTATCTCCGTGATATTGAAATATTTTAAGAAAGATAGTGGTAGACATAATGTATAATCAAGATTTAGCAAAGAAATATTGGGAATCTAGAATTACCGGGAACGATGGTGATCGTTCGGTTCTATATTATTCCGAAAACAGTATTGTTAATGATTATTATGATAGATGGGAGAAAAGAGTCATAATTGATCATATTGGGGATAGCTTAAGCAGCAAGAATATTTTAGATATACCCGTTGGGAGCGGGCGTTGGACAAATGCGCTTTTAGAGAGAGGAGGAATTATAGATTGTGTAGACATATCACAGAAAATTATTAATGTTGCAAAAAACAATAGTAATATATTTGATACCTCTAAATTGAATTACAACGTGAGCACTGTAAAGGAGCTATCATATAAAAAAAAGTCGTTCGATTATATTTTATGTACTGGGTTGTTTGAACATCTTCCAGAAGAAGATTATCTGTTTGCAACAGGAGTGTTTTCAAATATGTTAAAGAAAGAAGGGTTGATAATATTAGTTGTAAACAACAAATACAACAAATTGCTTCATGTGAAAAAAGATAATCCGTATCGAAAGTCAAACCAATTAGAAAATGGTTACTATGGGGGAATTACTGATATTGACAAGATATTTGAAAGATTCGAAAAAGAAAAAATAAGTATTGAAAAATGTGCTGCCAATCCTATGTTCTCTGCATTAAGGCATCTATGTAAAAACATAAAGTCACATGATACACTTGAGCAAATTTATAAAAATGCACTAGAAAATGATGTAATGCTTTTTGGCGAGTTAGACAATATTAAAAACATTATATCAGATCAAATTATTATTTTTGGAAGGAAAAAATGATGTGTTGCAAACTTACATATAAGCATTATGAAGACATTTTAATGAAGGCTATGGCTCACGACTATGAAATTTGTGGTTGTATGGCTCATATATCAAAAAGGAAAACAAAAAAGCGTATTGTAATGCGACATGATGTTGATAAGTATCCAATTAGAGCATATGATATAGCCAAAATAGAACATGATAATAAAGTTTATTCCACATTTTTCTTTCGTGTCTTTAGTGATGAGTATAACATTTTCGGCTATGAAACAATGGCCATTATCCGAGATATCGAAAAAATGGGACATGAAATTGGCTATCATGCAGAGCCTGTTGATGTTTCCGCTGCTCATGCTGACGTATCAGCAGAACAGGCGTTTACTATGGGAAAAAAAGCGTTAGAGTTATTATTAATGCATGGTATTCAAGGCGCGGCTTCACACAGAGAAGCAACTGGGAACAATAATTTATATCAATTTTTTGGAAAAAAAGAACTAAAAGAACTAGGACTTGTATATGAGGCATATGATGAATCTAAACTTAGTTTATTTACACATTCAACTTATATTACAGATGGATATGAATGGCGTTGGAGAATATTTGAAAATGGCATTCTAACTAATGATGAAAGATGTCTATGTCAATTGCTTGAGGATGATAGAGAGGGGATATATTGTTTAACTCATCCACACTCTTGGTATGGATCTCATTTACACAGGGTGAATTATTAATATGAAAACTGCGATACATCAATTGGAATTTTTACCGTGGACAGGATTCTTTCACAAAATGTCGATATGTGATGTTTTTGTGCTTTTCGATATAGCTCAATATAACAAACAAGACTACCAAAACAGAAACGTATTTAATTGCCATGGGCAGAAAAAAATGTTAACGGTTCCCATTAAGACCCATAGAAGCAAAGAGTTAATGAAGAACATTAGAATATCTAACGATATAATGTGGCAAAAAAGTTTTAAAAATAAAATGTATTCATACTATAGAGGCTATATGTATTTTGATGTGATTATTGATATTATAAAGCCAATATGGGAAAGTAAATGGAAGTTCTTATTTGATCTAAATTTACATATGATTGAAGCGATAAATAACTTTCTGAGACTAAAGAAGCAAATTGTTTTAGCATCTGATATAATCCCTGTTGACATGTTAACTGTTTTTTATGAGCTTTCACCCTCAGAAAAGAATTTATATTTATGCAAGCGAGTTGAAACTAAAATTTATATAACAGGAAAGCAGGGGAAAAGTTATCTCAACTTGGATCAATACAGATATAACCATATTAAAGTATATGAAATTCATCAAGAAGTAAAAAATACGACTAATTACTCTATTATTGACTCCTTATTACGTAATGGACACGACTATAAAAAGTCTGTACAAAATTTTGGCTTTTGTTCAGAAATAGCGAGTGTATAATCGCAATATTATTGAAATAAATACGATTATAGTTGATAGAACACTTTGCATTTGTTATTGAATATGTATAATTTGACAATTTGGAATATGATATCTCTAAGGGAAGTTATTTTTAGTTAAGTCTTTGTGTTATAGGCAATTGTGAAAGTCAGGCAGAATCCACCTGAGTATACCGGCATAGGTTGAGCCACCTGTCCGGAGATTGAGAGCCACTGCTCCGGCAAAATGAGAGCCACCATTCCGGTATGCGAGAGCCGGAGTTGAACTTTAAAAAGTTGATATTGAATGTTCGTGTATAATCCAACCGACTTCCTCTATACTATGATTTACGCCTTTTGGCGAATCATATTTTAGGAGGTCAAGAAAATGACCAAGTATCGAGAAATCCTC
>WQZK01000051.1 GCA_009780765.1 Defluviitaleaceae bacterium | reverse complement strand
GAAAACAACCCAGAGCTTAAAAAAGCAAATTTAAGAATTTTTAAGGAGATTTGCTCAAGTTTTGAAAAAGGGAATAGGCGTTCTTTGCCAGACTTTTTGAGGTATATTGAAAAAATTTCTATGAAAGACAGCAAAATTTCAAGTGCAAAAGTAGCATCTGAAATGGATAACACTGTAAAAATAATGACTATACATAAATCGAAAGGGTTAGAATTTCCAGTTGTTTTTGTTGCGGCACTTGGTTCAAGCTTTAACAGGGAAGATGAGCGAAAAGATATAATTCTTCATGAAGATTATGGCTTTGCCGCAAAATACACGGATTTAGAATTTAGAACAAAAACTGAAACAATATCACACATGGCTTTAAAAGAGCAAATTAGAGCCGAAAATCTTTCAGAAGAGTTGCGGGTTTTATATGTTGCACTTACAAGAGCCAAAGAAAAGCTTGTTTTAATGGGCTGTGCAAGATATAAAGAGAATAGCATGAAGAAGTGGTCAAATGCGGGTATTTCGAAAAACATAAAGTTGCCTCAAGCATACATGCTTAACTGTAATTGTTATTTAGATTTTTTGATGCCAACGCTGTTAAAACAAAGTGCTGCTCACAACGCAAAATTTAGCCTTAATGAGATAAGTGCAACAGAGATTTTAAATTACGATATAAATATAGCAAAAAGTGATGAGATTTATATAAAAAGTGATGAATTTGATACTAAAGAGTACGAAAAAATCGTCAAGAATTTTGGTTTTTTATACCCGAATATAGCAAAAACTAAAATCTCATCAAAAATTTTAATTTCGGAGATAAAGAGAAATTTTGTAAGCCAAAATAAGCTTGAGGGTGGAACAGAAGAGTTATCTATATTTGATAAAATATTTGACCTGCCCGATTTTATGAAAGAAACAAGCGAAATAACAGGGGTAGAACGTGGCAAGGCTATGCACAGCTTGCTTGAGCATTTAGATGTAAAAATTCATGACAGTTTAGAAAAAATTAAAGAATTGGTTGAAAAACTTAGAAAAAGTAATATTATTTCTGAAAAAGAAAGCAAATCTATAAATGTAGAAAAAATATTTAAGTTTGTATGCTCGGATATTGTCAAAAGGATGAAAATTTCCGAGGAAATTAAAAAAGAAGCTCCTTTTGTGATGGAAGTTCCGACTTCTTCGGTTTTTATAGAAGAAGCTTCCGAGGATAGCAAAATTTTAATTCATGGTATAATAGATTGCTTTTTTAAAGAAGGTGATGGGTATGTGCTTATTGATTACAAAACCGATTATGTTGATAAAAACAATATTGATGAGCTAATAAACCGCTATAAAATACAAATTGATATATACAAAAAAGCAATAGAGGCAAGCTACGGCATAAAAATTAAAGAATGTATTTTATATTTATTTTACATAGATGATTATATTGTAGTTGAATAATATTTAAGGAGGCGAGCTAGATTGGAAATTAAGCAGTTAGAAGTTTATGTAAAAGTATACGAGCTAAGGAGCTTTTCTAAAGCTGCTGATGAAATGTTTTTATCGCAGCCATCTATTAGTGCATATATCAAAGCATTAGAAAAAGAGTTGCAGGTTAATTTAATAGCTCGTTCAACCAAGGAGTTTATTCCAACAAAATCTGGTACATTGCTTTACGAACATGCCAAGGAAATACTGTCGATGAGGGACAAGGCTATTAACTCGATAAAAAATTTGTTAGGCTCTACATCGGGCAGTGTTGATATACTTGCTTCGTCTGTTCCTGCCCAATATATTTTGCCAGAAATACTGGGGGCGTTTCATAAGGAGTATCCGGACATAGTGTTTAACATAAATCAAGTAGATACAATAGAAGTGGTTAAAGGTATTTCTGAGCATAAAGCTGAAATTGGTTTTGTTGGCACTAAAGTGGAAAATTCTAAATGTATTTATGAAAAGTTTATGTCTGAAAAACTTATAATGATTGCACCTAAAGATAAGCGTTTTGAAAATATAGATGCTAATAACATTGCTACTATTTTGCTTGAAGAGTATTTTGTTATGCGTGAAGTAGGTTCTGGCACAAGGCTTGTTTATGAAAAATATTTAAAAGCTTTAGGAATTAATCTAAGTGAACTAAAAATAAGTGCAAGTTTTAGCAACACGCAAAGTATAATTCATGCGGTTGCAAGCGGGTTAGGGCTTTCTATTGTTTCAGAACTAGCTGCAAAGCACTATATAGAGCAGAAAGCAATTATTCCAATTTATATAGATTCTTTGCCAGAGCGGGATTTCTATGCTGTGCAGAAAAAGAGTTATATAAATCCTGCTATAGTTGATATTTTTATGGATTTTATCCGCTTGTATAAATAAAAAAACAAGTTCCGATAAATATAAGTCGGAGCTTGTTTTTATTAAAATTTAAGCCAAAATATAAAGAATTTAATATATTTAATAATAACATAAGCAACAACAGCAACAGCCAGCCATAAGCTTATTTGTGCTATTGGGGCGAAGAATGTTATTCCACGTTCTGCTAAAAAAACATTAGCCAGCCTAAAAGCAATAGCACTTATAACATACGGAAATGTAAATGCAGCATAGGTTGGATAAAATTTTATATTTAGCATATACAACATTCTTATTGAAACATATATATAGCTTATAAAGGCTATGGTTATCATGATATAGATGAGAACTCTGTTACGTTCGTCTGGCACAAATGAAGAGAAATACCCTACAATACATAAGCTCATTGGTGCAGTAAATATTGCATTTGTTAGCCTTAGAGGCTCAAGAACATATATACGCCTCGACATTTTATATAAAACAAGAAGAAGAGCTACAAAATACAAACCAAAGCCAATATAAAAAGCAATTTGACCAATAGGGCGAGAGTTCATTGCAGGAGCTGTTACGCTAATAATAACTATGCCTACAAAAGTAATGAACCAACTTGGATATACTGTTCCTATTTTAAAGCCTAATATAAATCGTTTAAAGAATAATAGCATGATACCAACATGGGCTACAATTCCAGCATACCACAAATAAAGAGCAATATCGCCAACATAAGGGCGTATGTAGGTTGTGAGTAGTATAAATGCCATAGTCGACGTTGGTAAAACACTAAGTGGTACAGGTGTTTTAAATTCTTCTTTGGCATGAGGAAAATTTAAAACGACTTTAAGCAAGAATAAGATCAGTACAATAGCTGATAAAACACCACATATGTAACGCAAATGTGAGCCATGCGGTAGCAAAAGATTACCAAGAATAGCAAGACCTAAAGATAGCCCAGAAATAGCAACAGGAACGCTTCTGATAAATTTCATCATAGCTTTAACCCTCCCCATAAACAAGTTTGAGGTTTAGCTCTCTTGCTATAATCTCTGCTGTTTTTTGTGCCATTTCACCAGTAAATGCAACACATTGGGGTTTATGTTCACCATTTGCCATATCTAATCCCTTAACGTGCACATGGCAACACAAAACTTTGTGGTTTTTCTTAAAACTTTCTTGAAGCTCATGTGCGAGTTCTAGGCATTTTTGGCTTTTAGGGTCTGTAGGGCTTGAAGGGTTTTGTCTTCCAAAGAAATATCCAAGGCATATAACTGCACCAGAAATAGCACCGCACATACACTTAGAACGCCCAACACCAATGGGAAAGCCCGATGCGGCGGCTACTAGCTCTTTTGGCATACTCGGGTCTATATTTTTTCTAACTGAAGATACTATTGCCTCAGAGCAATAAAAACCACCTATTCTAAAAACTTCTTCTGCATCTTCTCGCACTTTTTTAATACAAACTTCTTTTAACATTTTGGCATTTCTCCTTAATAGTAAGCAAAATATAACAACATGTTCTATTATATACTATAAAGAAACTTTCGCCAATATCATTTATAAATAAATGCGATGAGATTTATTAATATTATTTATAAATAGCTCCTCTAATTTCGTTTATATCTTTTATGCCGTATTTATCCATATAATTTTCAATTCCTGCTAAAACATCCATAGTTGCTGTTGGGTTTGTGAAATTAGCCGTTCCAACAGCTATAGCCGTGGCTCCTGCCAAAATAAACTCAATGGCATCTTCGCCTGTAGCAATACCACCCATGCCTAAAATTGGCACATTTACGGCCTGTGCAACTTGATAAACCATTCTAACAGCAACAGGCTTTATAGCAGGGCCAGAAAGCCCGCCCATTTTGTTTGCGAGAATAGGTTTTCTTTTATGAATATCTATTTTCATGCCCAAAAGCGTGTTTATTAAAGAAATTGCATCAGCACCACCTTCTTCTGCGGCAACTGCCATTTTAGCAATGTCGGTAACATTTGGGCTTAATTTTACTATTAGAGGCTTGTTTAAAACGTTTTTAACTTCACGTGTAACTTTTTTAATCATTTCTGCATCTGTTCCAAAAGTAATTCCGCCAGCAGAAATGTTTGGGCAAGAAATATTAAGTTCGATTAAATCAACGTCAGATGCAGTAATAATTTCTGCAACTTTTATATACTCTTCCAAAGTTTTGCCACAAATGTTTACGATGATTTTTGTATCATATCTTCTTAAAAACGGAATATCGTCTTTAATAAACATATCAGCACCTGGGTTTTGAAGGCCAACAGCGTTTAACATTCCGCCATAAGTTTCTGCTATTCTTGGCGATGGATTTCCGTTCCATTCTTCTGCCGAAACGCCTTTTACGGTTATTCCGCCGATTTTATTTAAATCAACAAAGTGGCTGTATTCCTTACCGCTACCAAAAGTGCCAGATGCCGTGCAAACAGGGTTTTTAAACTCTATTCCAGCTAAATTTACTTTTAAGTTTTTATTCATCAAAAATCACCTCATCTCCCAAAAATACAGGGCCATTTTGGCAAACTTTTTTATAGGCCCATCCTTGGGCATTTTCCTCTTTAACTTTAACAGCACATCCAACGCAAGCACCAAATCCGCATGCCATTCGCTCTTCTAGTGATAGTTTTGAAGGTATGCCGAGTTTTGCAACTGCCTTTAACATAACTGTTGGGCCACAAGCGTAAATAATGTCAGGTGAAAAATTTGTAATTTTAAAGCAGTCTACAGCATTGCCGTGATAAGCTAGGCTGCCATCATCGGTTGAGATATAATACTCTATCCCTAAATTTATAAAATTCTCTTGCAAAATTACCACTTCTTTATTTCTAAAGCCTGCAAAAACTTTAATATCAGTTGCAGTAGATTTAAGAACTTTTGCAAGCTCAAGTAGTGGAGGTAAACCAATTCCGCCGCCAATTAGTGCAACTTTTTTTTCTTTTCCGGGGTTAAATCCATTTCCTACAGGGCCAGAGATTTTTATAGTGTCGCCCTCGGTTTTGCTAGAAATATACTCCGTTCCGCCACCAACGATATGGTAAACAATTCTTAAATTATCGCCATAAATTTCGCAAATGCTTATAGGTCTTGGCAAGATATGCTCGCCTTTATCAATATAAACATTGATGAATTGCCCAGCTTTTGCATTTTTAGTAATCTCGGGTGATTTAAGCCACATATCATAGATATTTGGTGCGATTTGTACATTATTCAACACTTCTGCTTTTGTAAGTTTTAGCAAATTAATAACCTCCTACACGATTTTCTTTTTTATTTTCATAAAGACGTATAACAAACTTTTCAATTTCAACAACCACAATAGGCACAAGACACAAGCCTATAACTGTAACCCATTGCATGGCATTAAGCGGCACAACTCTAAAAATATTAGCAAAAGGTGGTACGAGAACGATTATAACCTGCAAAAACGCACCTATTGCAAAAGCACCGTAGAGATATAGGTTGTTAAACATGTTTGTATCGAAAATACTTTTTTTCGAACGCATGTTAAACGCATGAACCATTTCAGAAATACCCAAAGTTGTGAAACACATGGTTCTTGCAATGGCTAAATCAAAGTATCTAACGCCGATTAAAAATGCGATAAGTGCAACAATTCCGCCCATAATTCCCTCTATGGCTATGCGTTGCCACGCTCCATCACCAAAGAACGATTTATTTGGATTTAGTGGCTTTCTTTTCATTATGTCTTCATCAACTGGGTCAAGACCTAAAGCGATAGCTGGAAGCGAATCGGTTACAAGGTTAATCCACAGTAGATGGATTGCCAAAATAGGCGTGTCCCACCTAAGAATCATTGCCATTAAAATTATAATTATTTCGCCAACATTCGTTGCTAAAAGAAAATGTATGGCTTTTTTGATATTTTCATAAATTCCGCGGCCTTCGCGAACAGCCTCTACAATTGTTGCAAAATTATCGTCAAGAAGAACCATATCGGCCGCACCTTTTGCAACATCTGTGCCTGTAATGCCCATTGCACAGCCTATGTTTGCTGATTTTAGGGCAGGGGCATCGTTAACTCCGTCGCCTGTCATAGCAACAACATTGCCTCTAGTTTGGTGAGCTTTAACAATTCTAACCTTATCTTCAGGCGAAACACGAGCAAAAACAGCATAATCCATAATTTTTTCTGTAAGCTCTTCATCCGAAATTTTTGAAAGTTCTGCACCTGTCATCGCATTATCATAATTATCCATAATACCAATTTTTTTGGCAATTGCTTTTGCGGTTATAAGATGGTCGCCCGTAACCATAACAGGTTTAATTCCTGCTTCTTTACAAACTTTAACGGCATCTTTAACTTCAGCACGAGGAGGGTCCATCATGCCTATAAGCCCAGCAAAGACAAGATTATTCTCTATTTTATCAACATCTTTTGGCGGGATGTGGCTATCTTCTCTAAATGCTACGGCTAAAACTCTTAAAGCCTGCTCTGCCATATCTGTATTATTAACCGTTATCATGCGTTTTTCTTTATCATTAAGCGGCAAAACTTTGCCATTATCGTAATAGTGCGTGCATTTTTCTATCAAAATATCAGGTGCACCTTTTGTTATAACCATATATTTATTATTTGCCCATTTGTGTATGGTACTCATAAGTTTTCTTTTAGAATCGAAAGGCAACTCTTCAACACGAGGGCAACTTTTATCAAGTTCAGATTTTGAAACATATTCTGAAAAAGCTTCTACAATAAGAGCAGTTTCAGTTGGTTCACCCTGCACGTTTAAATCACCAGAAGTTTCGTTTACGATAGAATCGTTGCACAAAGAAACATATTTTAAAATACTTTTTCTATCTTCGTTTTTGTTTGGCAAAGTGCCATTTATATCCCTAATTTCGGTAACACGCATTTTGTTTTGCGTTAAAGTTCCAGTTTTATCAGAACATATAACATTTGCAGAACCCAACGTTTCAACCGCAGGAAGCTTACGAATAACAGCCTTTCTTTTTGCCATACGAGAAACACCAATTGCAAGAACTATTGTAACGATAGTCGGCAATCCTTCTGGAATTGCGGCAACTGCTAAACTAACACTTGTCATAAACATTTCAAACATCGGAATATCGTTAAAAAAGCCCATAACAAAAATTATAGCACAGATAAACAAAACACCAATACCAAGGATTTTGCCTGTTGCACGGAGTCTTTTTTGAAGTGGCGTATCAGGGTCTTGGGCTGCAATCATCTCGGCAATTTTGCCCATTTGCGTACCCATGCCTGTATCTGTAACAATTGCTTTTGCACGCCCGTAAGATATTGTTGAGCCGAAGAATACCATGTTATGCCTATCGCCGATAGGTGCGTTTGCTTCGATAATTTTCTCGTGGTCTTTTTCAACCGGAACAGATTCGCCCGTTAATGCCGATTCTTCGGATTTTAAATTTTGTGAAGAAATTAATCGGCAATCGGCAGGCACCAAATCGCCAGCTTTTAGCATAATAATATCGCCTGGAACTAGCTCTTTTGTAGAGATGCTAATAGTTTTTGAATCCCTGATAACCAGTGCCTGCGGCGAAGAAAGCTCTTTAAGTGCCTCTATAGATTTTTCTGCCTTATATTCTTGAAAAACACCCAAAAGTGCATTAACAATAACAACTGCAAGGATTATAATAGAATCTGCAAAACTGCTACCATCTGCAAAAGACATAATAAATGACACACCAGCTGCAACTAGTAAAATTAATATCATAAAATCATTAAACTGCAAAAAGAATTTTTTAACAATGCTTGTTTTGTTTGTGTCTTCAATTAAATTTTCGCCATATTGTTCTTTAAGTATTGAGATATCTCTTTCTGAAAGCCCAGTTTCCTCGTTGCTTCTTAAATTAAAAATAGTTTCTTGTACGCTTTTTTCGTGCCAGTTCATTTAGGTTCGCTCCTTGTAATAATTTAGTATAAAAAATATGATATACTATATCAATAGGAATTATCCAAGATATAGTATATCACATTATACTAAACATGTCCAACTTTTATGACATCTTTATCAGGAACTTCACGGTATGAAGATTCTGCATCTAAATTCTTTTTAGCAACTGTAAGCATTAGCTTAATTCTGTTAAGTTGGTTAACTTCAGATGCACCAGGGTCGTAATCAATTGCAACAACATTGGAAAGCGGATACTGATTTTTTAACTCTTTAATAATACCTTTACCCGTAACGTGGTTTGGTAAACATGCAAAAGGTTGTGTACAAACTATATTATTAACACCAGAGTGAATTAATTCCACCATTTCGGCTGTTAAAAACCAGCCTTCACCCGTTTGGTTACCGATAGAAACAATAGGCTCGGCGAGTTTTGCGAGTTTGTCAATCTCTACAGGAGGTGTGAAACGGCTTGATTTTTCAAGTGTTTTTTTCAAATGCTTTCTGTAAGCTTCAATAACTCTAATAGCTATATTTGCAGAAATTCGGCTTTTCTTACTTTTGCCCAAATATCTTTCTTTATAGTTTGCATTATAAAGGCTATATGTAAGAAAATCTATTAAATCTGGTACAACTGCCTCTGCCCCCTCTTGCTCTATAAGTGTTACAATGTCATTATTAGCTGTTGGGTGGTATTTAACCAAAATCTCGCCAACAACGCCAACTTTAGGCTTTGGTATGTCTAATATTTCAAGTTCATCAAATTCTTTAACGATGCCTTCAATATTTTTTCTAAACTCTTTAAAAGTAGCTGTTTTAACAGATTCTTTGCAAATATTGTTCCACTTTTCGTATAAAGCATTAGCTGAGCCTACAACTTTTTCATAAGGCCTAACTTTATATAACACTCTCATAAACAAATCGCCATAAACAAGAGCTTGCATAAGCCTACTCAAAAACTTTGGTGTAAAGCTTAATCCTGGGTTTTTTTCAAGTCCAGAAGCGTTAAGGCTAACAACGGGAACATGCCCTAAATTCGCCTTTTCTAACGCACGCCTAATAAATGCAATATAGTTTGTTGCCCTACAGCCACCGCCTGTTTGTGTTATTAAAACAGATGTGTTATTTACGTCATAATCACCGCTTTGAAGGGCTTTTAAAAGCTGACCAACAACGATAACAGATGGGTAACAAGCGTCGTTATTAACGTATTTAAGCCCAAT
>WQZK01000050.1 GCA_009780765.1 Defluviitaleaceae bacterium | reverse complement strand
TATATCAAATCCACTGGGTGAAGATTTTAGCATAATGAGAACGACGACGCTAAACGGTATTTTAAACTCGCTTTCTACAAACTATAACCGCAGAAATGAAGAGGCTTGCCTTTTCGAGGTTGGCAAAGTGTATCTTCCAAAAGGCGACAACCTGCAACCTGCGGAAAAATCTAAGCTAACTATTGCAATGTATAGCATGAATTCTAAGGCGGGCAAAGATTTTTATTATATAAAAGGGGCTGCGCAGTCTGTTTTGGATGAGTTTTCTATAAATGTGGATTATTCTGCGACAGATAAATTTCCATGGATGCACCCTAGCAGAACGGCACTAATTACAAGCGGCGATACAAGCCTTGGATACGTTGGAGAGCTTCACCCAGACGTTTCTGAAAACTACGAAATAGGTGCAAAAACATATGTTGCCGTTTTGGATGTTGAAAAAATGGAGAATCTTGCAGATTTATCATGCAAGTTCGAGCCACTTCCTAAGTTTCCAGCGATGGCTCGCGATATTTCTATGCTTGTAAAAGATGAAATTACTGTTGCGGAGCTTGAAGCATCTATCAAAGAAAAGGGTACAAAAATACTTGAAAGCATTGCTTTGTTTGACGTTTACAAAGGCAAGCAGATAGAAGAAGGTTATAAATCTGTCAGCTTTAAAATATCATTTAGAGCACATGATAGAACCCTTACGGATGAAGAGGTTTCGGCTGTTATGAATAAAATTCTTAAAAACCTTGAAGTAAAGAATGATGCATTATTAAGAGGCTAGTTGGAGGTAATAAAAATGACAAATGAAACACAAGAAAAATTAGCTGGTTCACTAACAGCAGAAACTACAGAATTAATACCGTTCTTGCCATATCTTTTACAAGATTTTTGGGAGCTTGGAGCAGAGCCTAATATTATTTTAGGCTTGATAAAAGAGCATGTTGATTTGCCTGAAAATGCTCAAATACTGGATTTAGCTTGTGGAAAAGGTGCTGTATCGGTTAGAATAGCTGAAAGACTACAAGCAAAGGTAAAGGGAGTAGATTTAATTCCTGAATTTGTTGAGTATGCAAAACAAAAGGCAAATGAGCATAGCGTTTCAGGCTTATGTGAATTTGTGGTTCAAGACATCAATGAGGCAGTAAAAAAAGAAACAGGCTATGATGTGGTTATTTTAGGTGCCGTTGGCAATGTATTGGGTAGCCCTTTAGAAACGCTTGTTAAGCTCAAAGAAACAATTAAGACAGGCGGTTATATACTAATTGATGACGGGTATCTTGAAGACGATGCTATCGGGGAAGACATAAAGTATAACAACTATGAATATCTTACAAGAGCAGATTGGGATAATATATTTAAGCAAGCAGGGCTTGAGCTAGTTAAGGCGGCTACAGAGTTTGAGGATATTGAAAATCATGATAGCGACTCGGGCATGAAATTAATAACTCAAAGAGCTAATGAATTAATGCTTAAACATCCCGATAAAAAAGAAATGTTTGAAGGTTATATTAAATCACAACAGGACGAATACGATGACCTTGATACGAGCATCGCGGAGGTTACATGGATTTTAAAAAAATTATAAAAAAATTTGATTTGCATATTATATAAAATAAGGGTATAATAGAGTAAGATATGATACTAATTCTTAACAAACATCTGGGTTTTCTATCGGTCAAAACGCCACCCGAAACAGTCGGCGGCTTCCCTCTGAAAACTCCAGTGTTTGATTGGAATTGGTATAAGATAATAAATTTAGAGGTGAAAAATATGTGTAAAAAAAGCTTAAAAAACATTAAAAAAAGCAAAGTTCATTGCATTATTGCAATACTTTCGGTTTTAAGCTCTATAGCATTAATTGTTCTTACTATAATGGCAATTTTAAAGCTTAGAGAAAAAGAAGAAGACGATTTCGACGCTCTTGACGAAAGCATCTGGGGCGAAGATATTTCTTATCTTGCAACTGAAGACGATTTCGAGTAGATTTCGTACAAAAAAGACTTATATTTTAAGTCTTTTTTATTTTTTGCTGGAAATTTAATCTTGTATGTGGTATAATCTATACGAGTACTACTGAGTAGCAATGGTAGGAGAAATTTTTAACAATTAAAAACAAAGGAGATAGCCATGTTTAAAAGAATTGTTATAAAATTAAGTGGTGAGGCATTATCAGAAGATTCGGTTAATATTTTTGATAATCAAAAGATTTCTGAAATTGTTTCGGACATACTTAAGGTTAAAAATAAAGGTGTAGAAATTTCTTTGGTTTTAGGCGGTGGAAATATTTTGCGTGGGCGATCGGTTAGCTCTGAAACGGATAGAACCAAGGCAGACCAAATTGGAATGCTCGCAACCGTTATAAACTCTATTTATTTGGCTGATATGATACGCCAACAAGGCGGTCTTGCAGTTGTTATGACGCCGTTTAAAATAGGCACATTTACCTTAGAATTTTCAAAAGATTTAGCTCTTGAATATTTTAAAAAAGGCTACATAATCATATTTGCCGGTGGAACAGGGCATCCGTTTTTCTCAACTGATACAATTCCTGCACTTCGTGCGGCCGAGCTTTCTGCCGACTGTGTGTTTTATGCAAAAAATGTAGATGGTGTTTATGATAAAAATCCATCAGTTCATAGTGATGCAAAGAGGTACAAAGAAATAACTTACAGAAAAATTATAAAAGATAATCTTGTCGCGAACGACCTTGCTGCAATGATTTTATGCGAAGATAACAACATTCCATCGTTAGTATTTTCACTTAAATATCCAAATAGCATTGTTTTAGCGGCTGAAAATGATGAAAGACTTTATGAATTTGGTACAAAATTATTAAATCACAATGAGGAGGACTATCATGTCAAGTAGAACAGCAGTTTATGAAGAAAGAATGCAAAAGGCGGTTTTAAGCCTTGAATCAGACCTTAGCACGATAAGGGCAGGGCGTGCAAATCCTAAAGTTTTAGACAAAATTTCTATTTCTTATTACGGAGCGGACACACCGCTTTCGCAAGTTGGAAACATTACAGTTCCAGAAGCTAGGCTTTTGCAAATTCAGCCATGGGATGCGGGTGTTTTAAAAGATATAGAAAGGGCAATTTCTGCATCAGATTTAGGAATTAACCCAACAAACGATGGCAAAGTTATTCGCCTTGTTTTTCCGGAGCTCACTGAAGAAAGAAGAACGGCTTTAACTAAAGACATCAAGAAAAAAGGTGAAGACTCTAAGGTTGCTATTAGAAATATCCGCCGTGATGCGATTGATATTTTTAAGAAAATACAAAAAACAAGCGAAATTACAGAAGACGAACTTGAAAAGTTAGAAAAAGATATTCAAAAACTTACTGATAAGTATGTTGAAAATATTGACAAAGTTGTTGAAGCTAAGAGCAAGGATATTATGTCGATATAGTTCTAGAAAAGAGGTAGTTTTTTGAGTAAAAACAGGTTTTATCGTCGGCAGATAGCAAGTAGTTTTCTTTACTTTGCAGGGCTATGTTTTTTTGGAATTTTGTCAGTACTTTGTTTTGCGGGAGTGTATTTGTTTTACAATATTATAATACACAAAGAAGATATTTTGCCAATTTCGCTAATATTCGGAATTTTTATAGGGTTTTTTATTCTTCTAAAGGTTAAAGTTGGTGGGCGACGCAAGAGAACATTTGAAAAATTTGCACAGCTTTCTAATGCCGAGCAAGAGAGAATTAATACCGAGTTAGGTGCGAAATGGGCAAATATGCTTTTAGGCGAGAGTCGGGTTTATATGCACTCAGATTGGTTTTTGGAGTTTGTTGAGTATAAAGATATTGTTTGGGTGCATCTTGTGGGTGGTGATGTTCCTGTTGCGGTACCTGTTGGCGAAATAGCGGTTGAAATTCAACTTGAAGTAGCAAGCCTTAAAATTTACGACAAAAATGGGATGTGTTACAAAGCAAGAACGAAAAACTTTGATACTGCTAACAGTCTTATCAAAATTATTAAAGAAGTGGCTCCTAGCGCCATTTTTGGTTACAGCAAAGAACGAGCGAAACTCTACAAAAAAGATATTGAAAGGTTTATGTTTGAAGGGAAAAATATAAAATAATAGGGGATGCGTAAAATGCTTAAAGTTACACCTAATTTCCATTTTAGAGGTCAGGGTAAGCAAGCTATCGAGCTATATAAACAAGCATTTGGTGCAGAAGTAAAAGTGTTATTATGCAACTCTGATGCTAATCCAAATGATTGTATAGTTGAAGATGAAAGCCAAAATGATTTAGTGTACCACGCAGAAATTTACATTGGAGGGCAGCGGATAACTCTTACAGATGATCCTGAAGCACCGATACCAAATACAAATCCTTTGTCTTTACTAATCACATTTGAAACAAAGGAAGATGTAAAAAAAGCTTATGAAATAATGAAAGACGGTGCAACTATCATATATCCGATGCAAAGCACTGACTATAGTTCTTGCTTTGTTTCTCTTGTTGATAAATTTGGAATGCGTTTTGAGCTAATGACTGAACAAACAGAAAAATAAAGGAAGCCAAATAAATGCAAAAAACACTTAAAGATATGGCAAAACATCTAAATAATATTATTTTGCCAGAGCCACTTGAAATATATATAACTAAGCCTATATTTGAAGATATTGCAAATAGTGAAAAAATTCATGAAGGTGTTCTCGCATTTAGAGCTTTTTTGCATCGGTTTTGTGATGTTCTAATTGCAGAGGGTGATTTATATGACGATTCTAAAAAGAAAACAGACGAACACCTAAGTGCTATTGCCTATAAGCTCCCATTTTTTGATAATGTTAAGAGGTTATTGTTTAATATTGGTGTTTATGGTGAACTTAAAGAGGATGCTACGGCTTTGGTTATGCGGAACAATATTTTTAATCACAAATTATCTGTTGTTAAAAACATTGAATGCTTGCGTTTTTTAACTACTTGTGGCTTGCGTTTTGACGGTATAGACTTAAACGAGAAAAGGCAAAAATTATCAGAGATTGAAACGGTGATAATTTCATATCCTGATAATCCTGAAATGATTATGGGACTCAAAGTGATGGCAATTGCAGAGAAAGAGATTGGCACAAACCTCAATCACAATATTTTAATGAGGTGCGATTATAGGGTGATTAAAAACGACGAAACTCCTGTAATTTTTGTGCTAAACCATATTATGAAGCCACTATCTGCAAGTATCCAGGATTTTGTGCTTAAATTACACCAACTCCATATAGACAATGGGCTTAATTGCACTGTAGATGTACGAGGGTTTTGGATAAAGATTAAATATTCTCGTGGGAAAAAAGAAATTTGGGGAATAAATACATCGCTTAATAGAGGTTTTGAAATAACAGTAAAAGCGGATAATGTGCATAAATACGCTGAAGCTATATTAAAATTCCCGCTAGTTTTGCAAGGAATAATTGCAAGAGGGCATGGCTGTGGGAAGAAAAGAGGCATTAGTGAAACTTGTGATGCTGGTTGTGAAGGGCTTCGGATACCGCTTGATGCTTCGATTCTTGATATAAGCGATGGAATTGTGACATGGTTTGAGCAGGAGTTGTTGTGCTTTCGTAAAAAATAGGAAGTGGTGTATTATGGATAGTCCTTATAAAAAGTGTCCTGTGTTTGAAACACAAAGTTTTATTATTAGGCTAGTATCTGAGGGGGATGCAGTCTGCTATTGACCTAGCTTCTGATTACGAAAATAAACCCTATCTAAGCGAAATATTAGATATATGTGTTAAATATTTTTATGATATATTTAAAGTTAGTAGAATTGTAACAAAAGCTATACCGCAAGCTATTAATCGCGTTGAAGCTTTGTATAATGCAGGTTTTATTGCAAGTGATTTTAATGGCAGAAAAAACTATTATTTAAGGAGCAGATTTTGAAAAATAAATTAAATCTTGAAAAAATTCCCGAGCATATAGCAATTATTATGGATGGTAATGGCAGATGGGCGAAAAAACGCCTTCTGCCTCATTCTGCTGGGCATCGGTCTGGTGCTAATACTCTTAAAACTCTTTCAGAAGAGGCAGAAAAGCTTGGTGTTAAATATTTAACTGTGTATGCTTTTTCAACTGAAAACTGGAATAGATCCAAAGAAGAAGTTTCGGCAATTATGAAGCTTTTAGAAGAATATATCGAGCAGTACATCAAAGATACTAAAAAGAACAATATGCGAATAAAAGTGATTGGTAAGCCTGATGGGCTTTCTGAAACGCTTATAGAAAAAATAAAATACTTAGAAGATTATACAAAAGACAAAACAGGTCTAACTATGGTTATAGCATTTAATTATGGTGGGCGTGATGAAATTTTGCGTGCCGTTAATAAAGTTTTATATCAAGCACAAAAAGGTGCAATTACTGATGTTGTGGACGAAAATACTTTTATGAGATACTTAGATACAAAGGAAATTCCAGACCCTGATTTATTAATAAGAACAAGCGGCGAAAAGCGGCTTAGTAATTTTTTACTATGGCAAACGGCATATTCGGAGTTTTATTTTAGCGATAAATTATGGCCTGATTTTAATATAGATGACCTTAAAGAGGCAATTTTGGCTTATCAAGCAAGAGATAGGCGTTTTGGCAAGAGATAACTAAGAAGAGAGGCGTTAATATGTTAAAGCGTGTAATTACTACTATTGTGGCACTACCACTATTTATATTTGTGATTTGGAGCGGGCATTTCACAGGTGTTTTGGCTCTTTTAAGCATTTGGGCACTCAATGAAATTCATGAAGCTTTTGGTAATAAAAATAGGGTTTTGTATGCAATAAATGGGCTTGCATCTTTGGTGTTTTTTTTCGTTTTAAGGGTGCCAATAGGTTCAGACTTAACAGTTTTTTTATTTGCATATATACTGATTAATTTGATTTTTATGGTATTTAATCATGCAAAAATAAAACCTACTGATGTCGCAATTAACATATTTGGCTTTCTTTATGTAACTATAATGTTTTCGGCAATTTATTTGGTGCGAATGGTAGAAAGCGGACAATACCTTGTTTGGTTAATATTTATCAGTGCTTGGGGCAGCGATACATGTGCTTATTTAGTGGGTGTTCCACTTGGCAAGCATAAATTACCGCAAAAATTAAGGTCTTTAAGCCCCAAGAAGTCTATTCAAGGTTGTGTTGGCGGCATTATAGGGGCTGGGGTTATTGCTGTAGGTTACGCAATTATCGCAAATAGGTTTTTTGAAATTTCTGAAGTGGACGTTTTGATGTTCGGTATCATTGGCGTTGTGGGAGCTTTGTTCTCGCAAATTGGCGATTTAGCTTCTTCGGCAATAAAAAGGTCTGTAGGAATTAAAGATTTTGGCAGAATATTCCCAGGGCATGGTGGAGTTATAGACAGGTTCGATTCTATACTTTTCACAGGGCCGATAGTTTATATTATTATTTATTATTTTGTTATGGGCTAATAAAATTTGAAACAAATTTGAGACTTTTGAGGGTAGTTTATGTGATACAATGATATTGTGGAAAGTTGGGTAATGGTGAAAAACATATCTATTTTAGGGTCTACTGGCTCTATTGGAACGCAGGCGTTAGATGTTGTTCGAAAAAATAAAGATATACAGGTAAAATGTTTGAGTACGAATAAAAGTATAGGGCTACTAAAGCAACAAATAGAAGAATTTAAACCAGAAATTGCTTGTGTTATGGATTTAGAAGCTTATGAAAAGCTTACTAGAGAGCTTAAAGATACTGATATTAAGCTTGTTTGTGGCATGGATGGGCTTGTGGAAGTATCTACTTATGAGAATGTTTCGCTTGTTTTAAACTCACTTGCTGGCAATATTGGCTTATTGCCAACAGTTTCAGCGATAAAAGCTAAGAAAGATATAGCCCTTGCAAACAAAGAATCGCTCGTTTGTGCCGGCGAAATTATAATGAATTTGGCAAAAGAATATGGTGTTAAAATTTATCCAGTCGACAGTGAACATTCGGCTATTTTTCAGTGTTTGCAAGGAAATTTGAAGAATGACATATATAAAATATATCTAACCGCTTCGGGTGGACCTTTTAGGTTATGGAAAAAAGAAGACTTTAGCAAGATTACGGTTAAGGATGCACTTAATCACCCCAATTGGTCTATGGGTTCAAAAATCACAATAGATTCTGCAACTCTGATGAACAAAGGGCTTGAGTTTATAGAGGCTAAATGGCTTTTTGATGTTTTGCCTGAGCAAATAGAGGTTTTGGTGCACCCCGAGAGCATTATACATTCTATGGTTGAATTTGTTGATGGTTCTGTTATAGCACAACTTGGCGAAACAGATATGCGTCATGCTATATCATACGCACTTACATTCCCGAAAAGGTTTGACGGCGGATATAAAAGAATTAACTTTTTAGAAAGAAACAGTCTAAATTTTGAAAAACCTAGATATGATGATTTTCCTGCTTTAAGCTTGGCAATAGAAGCTATAAAAATTGGTGGAACAATGCCAGCGGTTCTAAGCTTTGCCAACGAAATTTTTGTGGAGCTTTTTCTAAAAGAAAAAATATCGTTTGTAGAGATACCTGTACTTATAGAAAAGGTCATGTCTGCATATAATGTTAAACATATGTATAATTTGGATGATGTTTTCGAAGCAGAGAAATGGGTCGAAACATATATTTTTGAAAGGTTTGGTGGTTTATAGTGGCTTTAGTTTCAGTGTTAGTTACAATTGCGATTTTTGGTCTAATTGTTGTAGTTCATGAGTTTGGGCATTTTATTGTCGCAAAGAGAAACGGTATTCTTGTTGAAGAATTTGCTGTTGGTATGGGGCCTAAGATTTACGGAAAAGTGAAGGGTGAAACGCTTTATTCGATAAGAGCTTTTCCTGTTGGCGGATTTTGCAAAATGCTTTCGGAAGAGAAAGAGGATGCTAAAGGCAGGTCGTTTGGCTCTAAAAGTGTTCTTCAGCGTATGGCGGTTTGCGTTGCAGGTGCTGTGATGAACTTGGTTTTAGCATTTGTAATAATATTTTTTATTGCATCTTTTGGGGCTTCTGAGATGCCTGTTGTTGGTATTCCTACAAATACGATTGATTTTGTTGCAGAAGATACACCTGCTTCAAGAGCAGGGCTTATGTTTGGCGATAGAATAATAAGCTATAATGGTGAAGAAATTAATAATCAAGCAGATATGAACAGAGCTGTTAGAGATTTTGGTACCAATCAAGCTTTAATTGAAATTGAAAGAAACGGCGAAAGGCTTAATTTAGAGATCACGCCTGTTGTTATGGGCGAAGGGGATAATGCTTTTCCTAGAGTTGGTATAAGCCTTGGCTCAAAAATTGGTGTTTTTGAAAGAGATAACTTTAACGGAGCGTTTGATAGGGCAGGATTTGGCGAAACGGTTGCTTCTTCATTTAGAGCGACTAGCCTTTACACAAGGCTTATTATCGGCAGTGTAATAGATTTAGTTACTTTTAATGTAAGTGCAGATGATATTTCTGGGCCTATTGGCGTTGGGCAATTT
>WQZK01000049.1 GCA_009780765.1 Defluviitaleaceae bacterium | reverse complement strand
GCTGTTTTAAAGTGTTTTAATAAAGTTTCAGCCTTTTTAGGACCGACTCCAGAAACAAGGCTAAGCCATAATAAATAATTTTTCTCCATTTTTTCTCCATAATCTCTTGAAAAATTTTTGGCAATAATATATAATATATATAGCAAACGACAATGAAAAATGACTATGGCCATTTTGAATGTCATTTGCTTGATTTTACTTAAGAAGGGAATGTAATTATATGCAAATATTTTTTCAAATAATTTTGATGCTAGTAGGTCTTATTCTTTTAATAAAAGGATCAGATATCTTTGTGGACGCAAGCTCAAATATAGCTAGAAAGCTTAAAGTTCCGCCCATATTAATCGGTTTAACGATAGTCGCCTTTGGTACTGGTGCACCAGAAATAGTAATTAGTATTTCTTCTGCTAGAAATGGCTTAAGTGGTCTTGCCATGGGGAATCTTATAGGTTCAAATGTATTTAACTTAATTTTTATCTTAGGTATTTGTTCTTTAATTGGACCGTTTGTTGTTGAATTTAAAAAGTTTTATAAAGAATTTTTATTTTCAATACTAGCTGCTATTGCCGTTATGACTATGCTAATCTTCAGTTACGATTATATAACTAGACTCGCAAGTGCTGCTCTTTTAGTTGTGTTTGCGATATATATGTTTATGATAATTAAACAAAATTTAAAATCAAAACCTGAAGAGGAAGAAGAAACTCAAAATTTTAAATTAAAACCTCTTTGGTTGAGTTCTTTATTAGTTTTGTTAGGATTAGGTATGATCCTATATGGTGCAGATTTAGTTGTAGATGGTGCGGTATTTATAGCTGAAACATTTGGCATAAGTGAAAGAGTAATAGGTTTAACTATAATCGCAGCAGGAACATCTCTCCCAGAGCTTTCAATATCTATATTTGCTTTCAAAAAAGGAAGAGGTGATTTAGCAATTGGAAACATTATAGGCTCAAACGTATTTAATCTTTTATTTATAATGGGTTTAACAGGTGTTATAACTCCATTAACTGTGGATCCAGCACTTATTATAGATAGTGTCGTTTTATTAGTGGGTAGCCTTATCACCTTGGTATTCTTATATACAGGCAAAAAAATGATAAGGCTTGAAGGAGTAGCACTTTTAGCAATATACTTTGGTTATATGGTTCATATGGCTTTAAACATGTAATATATAGTTGATCAACTTAAATTATTTAAAATTACGTAAAGATACGTGGAATTCTTTTAGAGGAACGCAAACACAAAAGCTCTCTTATTGCTAGATGGCAGCCGTTTGCTAGTTCCTCTATTTTTATTTTTCGTTTACTTATAGGATCTTCACCTAATAAAGTTACTACTACATTTTCTAAATCATCATCTATATCTAATACACCTGTAACATCTACCATTGTCTGATCCATACAAATTTTACCTACAACTATACAATCTTTTCCGTTTATTACAACTCTTGCGTTGTTTGAAAGAGTTGTTGGATATCCATCAGCATATCCTATAGGAACTATTGCTATGACAGAATCGCGAGCTGTGAAAAAACTTCGCTCATACCCTATACTTTCTCCTGCTGGAACTCTTTGAATGTTTGTTATTTTAGAATGTAGGCTCATAACTGGCTTTAAGTTTAAAAGCTTTACACTTGTATCGGTTGGGTTTATGCCATACAATATAAGCCCTGGACGAACAACATCATAGTTTAATTCTGGAAATTCTAGTATTGCCGCAGAAGCTGATATATGCTTTTTAAAATGAAAATAATTAGCAGCATTCATAGTAATAAATTCAAAACGTTCTTGCTGACTTTTTGTAAACTCTTCATCTTGTACAGTTGCAAGATGTGAATAAATACCTTCTACATTTAAACCTTTAGCAGTTCCTAGCCTTATAATTTCTATTGCTGTTTCTTCTGCTGGTCTAAATCCATTTCTATTCAAACCAGAATTTATTTTAATTTGAATTTTAGCTGGTTTATTTATCTCTATAGAAGCTTTTTGTATATCAACCCCTTGTTTAAAATGTGAAATAGTCATAGAAAAATCATTTAATATTGCACTTTTATAATTTTTAGGGTGAATGTGTGTTAAAATTAGTATAGGAGCGTCTATACCTGCTTCTCGGAGTTCCATTGCTTCTTCAAATGTTACAACGCCAAGGCTAGATGCACCATTTGCAAGCACAGTTTTGCTACATTCTACAGCACCATGACCATAAGCGTCTGCCTTCACTATAGCCATAACTTCGGAAGAATTCACTAAATCTTTTATTGTGCGAGTGTTATTCGCCAAATTTTCTAAATTTATTAAAGTGAAGCTACCCATTTTATGTTTTGCCTCCTTTTGCTATAAATTGCACTTTAAGAGACTTTTCTTGATTTTTAATATGTTTAGAAATGGCTTCTTTTGCTTTTGTAACATTTTTCTCTTTTAAACTTTTATATATTTCTTCGTGGTCTTCTATTATTGCTGTTAAAGATGCCTTTTCTCTAATGTATATTGCTCTGTAGCGATATAACTGTTCTTTTAAATAGTTTAATACGTTTATCAATTTTTCATTTTGTGTACAATTAAAAATTATATCATGAAAATGTGTGTCTGCTTCTATCATTTTTAGTACATCATAGTTTTCAACAGCTTCTTCAAAATTTTCTTTTGCTTTTTTTAATTGTTCTAATATAACACTATTTATGTGTGGCGTTGCTAGCTTTATAGCTAGAATTTCAAGCTCTTCTCTTACTATTAAAGTGTCCTGTAAATCTTTTAGTGTGACATCTTTTATTATAGCACCACGCCTTGGAAGTAGTTCTATAAATCCTTCTGAGGCAAGCGTTCCAAAAGCTTCACGTACAGGCGTTCTACTAACTCCGAGTGCCTTTGCTACCTCTTCTTCTAAAAGTCTGCTTCCTGGCTCTAATTTAAATGCTACAATTTCATCACGTACATGCTTATACACCACATCTTTTAGTCTTTGATTTTTACTTATTTCCATGTTTTCTCCTGTTAAATGTCCCTGTTAGTATTACTTCACGAACGCCTTTTTGGTAAAGCTCTTGCATTGCATAATTTGCAGATACACGGCTTCTGAAATATCCGAAAACTGTGGGCCCAGAGCCTGTCATTTGTGTTCCTATACATCCATTTTTACGCATTATATTTTTAATTTCTCTTATTTGATAACTTTTACTTGATATTATATATTCAAGATCATTTGAAAAATTCCTAGAAATCCCTTCTAAATCCCTTTTTTCTATGTATTTTATCAAATGCCTTATATTACGAACACGAGATGGACCTCTGTATTCTCTAAAAACACTAGCAGTGCTAACACTAAAAGAAGGCTTTGCAAGTAAAACATGGATAAAAGGGTGTGGTTTTAAAGGTGTTATAATTTCTCCTTTTCCTTCTACTAGCGCTGTTCCTTGCACTAAAAGGAAAGGGACATCACTTCCTAAATTTATACTAATTTTTCTTAATTCATGGTTAGGCAAATATAGGCCAAAAAGCTTCCTCATTCCTATCAAAGTGGCAGCACAATCTGCACTGCCACCTCCTAAACCAGCAGAAACAGGTATTTCTTTTGTTAAATGAATTTCAACGCCTTGCTTAATATTAAATTCTTTTCTTATGGCTTGTGCAGCTTTAACTACTAAATTGCTATTATCGACTGGAAGCCAAGATAAATTTGTTTTTAATGTAACCACAGGCTCATCAATTTTTTTCATGAAGATAGTATCATTTAGCAAAAGAGTTTGCATAACCATTTTTAAATCGTGATACCCATCTTGTCTCTTTCCAACTACCTGAAGGGCTAAATTGATTTTTGCATTTGCAAGTAGAGTGAGATTATTTGGTATTTCGCGCTTAACATTATATAACATACCTTTCCTTCTTTTTGACTCTATTTAAAACTTCTTCTTTTTCGTGTAGTAAAGCGTAAGTCATTTTTTTTGTTTCTTCGACACCTGGTTGATCAAAAGCATTTATATTTAAAAATTCTGCTGTATATGCCACTGCTATTTGGAAAAAGTGTATAAGTTTTCCTATGGATTGTTCATTTATTTCATCTAGTGTAATCGTCATGTTTTGTCTTTCGGCTGTAGAAAGTGCATATTGTGTAGCAGCTTGTTCTATTTGTATAAGGTTACTATGATCAGCAAATTCTTTTCTATATTTTTTGCTACCTATAAATACTATTATTTTATCATATGGTCCTTCTGAAAATAATTGCAACATAGAATGCTGGTCAGTTACTCCAAGTGTTTTAATTGGAGTTGAACCGACATGAACAGTATTTCCATTTCTATCAAACTTTTTGCCTAAACTTTCTGCCCAAAGTTGAGCAAACCAATCTGAAATGTATTTTAAGCTATTTGCATAAGGCATCATTGCTATTATATTTTTGCCAGCTTTCATAGAAAGATAGTTTAAAACAGCAAAAGCTAATGCAGGATTTTCAGAAATATTAGTAGACTTGCATTGTTCATCCATTAAAGCTGCCCCTTCTAAGAGTGCTTTAATGTCTACTCCACAAAATGCTAAAGGTAAAAGAGATACAGGTGTTAGCACAGAAAATCTTCCACCAACATTTCTCGGAATATAGAAGCATTTATAGCCTTCTTCTTTTGCAATTTCTATTAAACTACCATTTTCTTTATCGGTAGTGCAAACTATATTTTCACTATTTTTTAAAAGTTTCTTTATTTCCTTAAATTGGCTCATCGTTTCTATCGTTTCACCAGATTTACTGATGACGTTGAAAAGAGATTTATCCACATCTATAATTTCTAAAAGAGAAGCTAAAATTTCAGGATCTACATTGTCTATAACATATAGTTTTGGAAGACCGCATCTTGCCTCTTCTCTAAGTTCGTTGTAATAAGGATGGTTTAAAGCATTTTGTAAAGCTATAGTGCCTAAAGCACTTCCGCCAATGCCAAGAACAACGTACGTTTCAATATGTTTCATTTCATCTCTATATTTTAGGATATCATTTATAATATCATTTTGGTTATAAGGTAACTCTAAAAATTCTAAGTCTTTTTTTCTTCTTGCCTCTATATTTAAAACTGCTTTTTCGGCTATATTTGAAAGGGCGTGAAGTGCTTCTTCTTTTATACCATTGGTAACAAATTCAGTCATCATGTTGTTATAATCTAAAGTTATCATTTTTCTCTTCTTCTCCTTTTAAAAAATTCCTTCTATATATAATAACATCTTTTAAAAACTTTTTCAATACTTTTTTAAAAACTTTCCACAATTGTTTTAAAAAAAGTGCAAAGTATAGCAAACGTACCTGAAAAACGTGAATGGCAATTTTTCAAATTCAGCGGCTTTAGGCTGAATTTGAAAATGGAGACAATCACGATTTTGAAGTACGCTTGCTATATATTATAGTTCAAACTTTGGAATAAAAAAATACCTAAGGTGTGGTTTAATTCTCACCCTAGGATTTTTATAAAATAACGTTTATTTTTTCTTTATACCCCAAAGATGTAATTCACCATTATCATCTTTTGTTAAAGTGTACTGTTCATCTATCCACATATGCTGTAAAATATTTTCGCTAGTTGGATAAACAGGCAAGATATATTCATCATTAATGATTATATATATATCTTCTCTTTCTTGCTTAAGTTCTAAACTAAAGTCTCCCTCTTTATATAAACCTAAATAGCTTTTAAGTATTTCAGAACTTAAAGGAAATACTGGAGGTTTTTTAGGTATTTCACATTTTTCTTTAAAAGCAATAGCAGTAATATCTTTGCATATTTTATTGACAGCTGTAAATCCATAATTACTCAAAACTACTACAGCAAAGTCATTATCAATATACCTATGAATTTCAGATAAAAACCCCTCACAGCTACCGCTATGCTGAACCACCCTTTTGTTACCATGCATATTTATGAAAATGCCATATCCATAGTTATTTTTATATTGAGTATTCATTTTTTCAATAGATTTTTTACTTAATAATTTGTTATTATTCAAAGCTTGGTCCCATAGAATCAAATCTTCAACTGTTGAGTACATTCCTCCAGATGAAAGAATTAGATTCATATTAACATGGTTACAGTGGATTAAATCGTTACCATTTAGATAGTAACCCGAAGCTTTGTTTTCAACAATCTTCTTGTCATCATCCACTCCAGTATTAAGCATCCCTAATGGTAGAAAGATATTTTTATTTAGAAATTGACTATAGCTAAATCCTGATAATTCTTCAATTAGCATTCCTAGAATATAATATCCAGTATTGCTATAACTCCATTGTGTCCCAGGTTCAAAATCTAAAGGCCTGCTTATAAACATTTTAATTAAATCAGATTTTTCATGGTGTACTCTCTGAAAATTCTCTTTAGATTTATCTATGGTCGAGTAGTTGAAAATTCCAGATGTGTGTGTCAACAAATGATGAATTGTGATTTCGCTATTTAGTTCACTCCAATTTGGAAAATGCTTTTTAATACTATCTTCTACTTTTAATAATCTTCTTTCTTCAAGAATTAAGATAGCTGCAGCTGTAAATTGCTTTGTAATTGACCAAATTCTATATTTACTTTCTATGGTATTTTTAACTTTATGTTCAATGTTAGCATATCCATAAGCTTTTTTGAAAATCACATTGCCGTTCTTTATAGCTGCTATAGAACCGCTAAATGCCCATAGATTTGTATATAATTCTAGGTATTCATTTATTTGATTTTCAATATTTTTCTCTTTCATTGAACTACCTCCATTGCGGCGTATATTTTAATGTATTGCCAAATAAGCACCACCGATAATTCCTGCATCATTTCCAAGTGTAGCCATTAAAAATGGCGTATTCTTAACACTAGAAAATGAATATTTTTCATAGTATTTACGAATTGCATTAAGCAAAATATCACCTGCATTTGCTACTCCACCACCAAAGATAAATTGATCTGGATCAATTGTTACCGCTAAATTAGCAGCTGCAATACCAAGGTAATACCCAACACGATCTACGATTTCAAGTGCAAATATATCACCTAATTTTGCTGCATGAAATACATCTTTAGCTTGTAAATTTTCTATATTTCTAAGAGAAGTTGCTATATCTGTTTCGGATAAGTGTTTTTTTGCCATACGTACAATTCCTGTCGCTGAAGCTACAGTTTCAAGGCATCCCGTTTTACCACATCCACATTGGGCACCGTCTTCATATACTACGGCAATATGACCGATTTCACCACCAGCTCCATTTGTTCCATCAATTATTTTGCCATCAACAACAATTCCACCGCCAACGCCCGTTCCGAGAGTAAACATAATCGCAGTTCGTACATCTTTTGCAGCCCCCAACCAGATTTCTCCAAGAGAAGCTATATTTGCATCATTCGTAACTTTAACAGGTATTCCTAATAAATTAGATAAGATTTCTGCTACTGCAACTGGTTTTATCCAGTTAATATTCGGTCCAAGTAAAGCGATTCCCTCACAATTAACGGGTCCAGGTATGCCAACACCAACACCTGCTATATCAGAGATAGTTAGCAATTTTTCTTCAAGTTTTATGAAAATAGCTTCTGCAATGTTACTTAATATGTTTGTTCCTTCATTTGTTATATCTGTATCAATTGCGAATTTTTCAATTAATGTTCCGTCTTCTGTAAATAATCCAAATTTTGTTGTTGTTCCACCAATGTCTATGCCAAATACGTATTTTTTTATACTCTTCATATTATTTTTTATTCCTGCTTATAACATCAAACGCAACTGCTGCTATAAGAACAGCACCACGCACGATATACTGATATGATATGTTGACACCCATTAGGTTCATGCCATTAGTTAAAGATGCCATAACAAGAGCCCCAATAATAGATCCTGTTACTTTACCAACACCACCTGCTGAGGATACACCACCAACATATGCTGCTGCGATTGCATCTAGTTCAAAAAGTGTACCTGCTGTAACTGTTGCAGATTGTAACCTTGCTGTATATAAAATACCAGATAATGCACTTAAAAAGCCCATAGATCCAAAAACTATAAGTGTTATTTTGCTTACATTTATACCACTTAAACGTGCTGCCTCTGGGTTAGAACCAATTGCATATATGTGTCTACCTAATACTGTTTTAGTTGTTACAAAGTGATATACTAATGTAACTGCAATAACTATTATAACTGTCCAAGATAGCCCATTAAAAGATGCAAGAACAAAAGACAAATAACCAATAGCAGCAGATATAAGTGCAAGCTTAACTATAAATATCGGTGAAGATATTACTTTGAAATTGTATTTCTTTTTTGCAGCTCTTGCTCTAAATTCTGTGAAAATGTATATACCTATGGCACATGCACCTAAAATGAGAGTTAAAAAGTGAAAATCTTGCAGTATTACTATATCAGGTATGAAACCATTACCTATTGCATTGAAGTTTTGATTTGGTATCATTATTGTACCAGTTCGTTGAGTTGCTTGTATAAGTGCTCCTCGGAAGATAAGCATTCCTGCAAGAGATACAACGAAAGCGGGCATACCAACCTTTGCAACAAACAGACCATTTACAAAACCAGCAGCCATACCAAGTGCTAGAGCTATCGGCACTGCTATACCAACCGAGAGACCTTGCTCTGTCATAAGAAGTGCGACAACTGCACCAACAAATCCTGCTAAGAAACCAACGCTAAGGTCGATATGTCTTATAACAATAACTAGGGTCATACCTACTGCAAGTACTGCTATATAACCTGTTGCATTTATCAAGTTACTAACATTTCTGGCAGACATAAATATTCCGTTAGTTGCTACGTTAAAAAATATAATTATAACAAAAAGAGCAATAAACATACCATAATCACGCATGTTTTGCCTTAAAAGAGTTTTTAATTCCGTTACCATTCTAATACCTTCCTCATTATTGTTTGCTTTATTTTACAGCTAATTCCATAACTTTATCTGCTGTTGCTTCTTCTATTTTTAGCTCACCTGTTTGTTTACCTTCTGATATTACATAGATTCTATCGCTCATACCGAGTATTTCTGGTAGTTCAGAAGATATAATAATAATTGTTAAACCTTCGGCTATTAGTTGATTTATTATTGTGTATATCTCAAATTTTGCACCTACATCTATACCTCTTGTAGGTTCGTCTAGGATTAGTATTTTAGGCTCTGTAAACAGCCATTTGCTTATAGATACTTTTTGCTGATTACCGCCGCTTAAATTCCCTGTGACTTGATCTATACCATATGCTTTTATGTTAAATGTATCTTTATAGTAATTGCCTATATTAATTTCTTCATGTTGATTTACTATACCCCTGTTTGCTATCTTTCGCAGATTAGCAAGGGTTATATTTTGTTTAATATCTTGGTTTAGCACGAGTCCTTCACCTTTTCTGTCTTCGGTAACATATGCTATACCTGCGTCCATTGCTTCTTTTGGAGATTTAAAAGATACTTTTTGGCCATTTACAAACATATCACCTTGGATTTTATAGCCACGTGGGTTGCCAAAAATACTATATGCAAGTTCAGTACGACCTGCACCTACAAGACCAGCTATACCAATAACTTC
>WQZK01000048.1 GCA_009780765.1 Defluviitaleaceae bacterium | reverse complement strand
CTATAATGCTTTTGCCGTCAACATTATACACTTCAACGCCATACCCATAGTTGTTCATATAGTTCGTATTCATTCTACTGATGGATTTTCGGCTCAATATTTTATCGCCCATCAAGGCCATGTGCCATTTCAGCAAATCCTCGGCGGTTGAGTATATGCCGCCGCTTGATGACATTAAATCCATATTAACATAACCGCAACGAATAAAATCATTAAGATTAAGATAATATCCCGTGGCCAAGCCCTTGACAATCGCCAAATCCGTATCCACGCCAGTGTTGTGCATTTTCAGGGGTGAAAAAATATTGTCGAGCATATACTGTGTATACCTAATACCCGAAATTCGCTCAATCAGCTTGCCCAAAAACCAATACCCTGTGTTGCTATAGTTATACTGCGTTCCTGGCTCAAAATCCAAAGGTGTTTGCGTGAATTGTTTTAGCAAATCTTCTGTTTTAAGTGGTATTCTGTAAAAAATCTCATGCGAATTTTCCAGATTGGCATAGTTAAAAAGTCCTGAAGTGTTTGTCAATAAATGGTGGATTGTGATGCATTCATCTAATGCCACACAATCCGGAAAGTATTTTTTCAAATTATCTTCAACTTTCAAAAGCCCACGCTCCTCCAACATAAGAATAGCGGCAGCGGTGAATTGCTTTGTCACCGACCAGATTTTATGCTTGGTTTGGGGGGTGTTAGGGACATCAAGCTCAATGCTCGCAAGACCATATGCCTTGTTAAAAACAATCTCGCCCTTGTAAATAGCGGCGATAGAGCCGCTAAATGGATATAGGCTAAGATATTTTTCCATATACTCGTTCATCTGTTTTTCGATTTTTTCTCTCATACAATCCTATCCTATCCTAAATTTAAGTTTTCTATTATGCACAACCGCTTTATTCTCGATTAGTTATATCGCATATATGCTATAGCTCAAACACACTTATGTCGCGAACAATTTTCTATAATTGTTTAGCGTATCTGTGATTAAAAAGGCCTTGACACAATGCCCTAGGCATAACTTCATTCACATATTTTTTGTGCACTTTTCGCTTCGGGGTTTTGTGTGTATTCTCACACAAAACTTAAGGTTGCGAAAAATCCACTTCGTAAAGTGCACCTCAAAAGCTGGTCCATGATGGGTTTATGCACTATTGCTAGCTATAAAGCCATTCTCATAACCTGTTCATTTTCTCCTCCTGGATCTAAAACTTCACCTGTCTTCTTAAAGCCAAGACTTAGATAAAAATTAGCACCCACGGGGTTTACATCTTCCATCACAACAGAAGTATAAAAAGCTTTAGCTTCGCCTAGAGGTAATGTTTTTACTTCGTCTATAACTAAAGCCATCGCAGCTCTGCCATAGCCTTTGTTTTGATATTTTTCATCTATCATCAGTCGCCAAAGATAATAATATGGTTCTCCGTTATTGTTGATTTCGTCTGCATCTTCGATAGAGTCGGCTTCATTTATATAATCTACCATCACAAAACCAACAGGGGTTTCTTCATGATAAATAGCATGTACAATAGGTGGTTTTCCATTGTCCATAGTGTATGCAAAAGCTTGAGCCATGCTTACCATATTAGGGGCTACCAGCTTTGGGTCAGCTTTCATTAGCATAATATCATCTTCATTTTTTCTTGTAATCGGTCTGAGTGTTATCATATTTATCATCCTTTCGTGTCTAGTTAAGTTTATCATGTATTTTTAAGACCCGTCAAGGGGTAGTTTGATTATAAAATGAATTATACCTATTTTAAAATTGTGCTTCAATTCATATAAGAGTAAAAACGTTGTCCTTTTTTGATTTACTAAATAATTGCTATTGATTTATTTCCTAGGATATGTTAGAATTATTTCCTAAGTGTTTTATTTATTGTGAAAATTTTAACTATATTGTCAAGGAGGTTTTCTTGTGTCGAAAAAAGTTTTTCCATTTAAGGGAACAAAAGAACAAGAGGAACAATTAAATGTTCTTATCAAAGAGCATGTGGGTGATAGCGGTGCTTTGATGCCTGTTTTGCAAGGGGCACAAAATATTTATGGCTATCTTCCGTTAGAAGTTCAGCGTGTGGTTGCAAGAGGCTTAAATATGCCGCTTTCAGAGGTTTACGGCGTTGTTACGTTTTACGCACAGTTTTCTTTAACGCCAAAAGGCAAGCACAAAATTGCAGTTTGTTTGGGAACTGCTTGTTATGTTAAAGGTGCTGGCGATATTTTTAACCGCATTAAGAAAAATTTAGGGCTTGACGGAAACGAAGACCTTACAGAAGACGGGCTTTTCTCTGTTGACGGTTGTCGCTGTATTGGTGCTTGTGGCCTAGCCCCTTTAATCACGGTTGATGAAGATGTTTACGGCAAAATTACTGCCGATGATGTTGATGGTATCCTTGAAAAATATAAAAAAGCAGAATAATTTGGAGGTGATTTTATGAAAAGTTTACAAGAATTAAAAGCTATATATGAGCGTATGCACCCTATGATGGCTGTTAGAGGCGGCGGACAAGATTCTACCAATACATACGAGCGTCATGTTTTGGTGTGCGGCGGAACTGGTTGTATTTCTTCTGGTTGTCAAAAAATTGTTGATGCTATGCATGAAGAACTTAAAAAGCATGGCAAAGATGAAAAAGTTCAGATAATTAAAACAGGCTGTTTTGGGCTTTGTGCACTTGGGCCAATCGTAATTGTTTACCCTGAAGAGTCTTTCTACTCTATGGTAACTCCTGAGTGCGTTGGTAAAATTGTTGAAGGTCATTTAGTTGGTGGCAATCCTGTTAAAGAGTTACTCTACGAAGAAACAGTTAAAGGTGACGAAATTACAAGCCTTTCAGAAACTGGGTTCTACAAAAAACAAATGCGTGTTTCTCTAAGAAATTGCGGTGTTATAGACCCTGAAAACATTGAAGAATACATAGCTTACGAAGGTTATGCAGCTCTTGGTAAAGTTTTAACTGAGTTAAAACCTCCAGATGTTATTCAAATCATTAAAGATTCTGGCATTCGTGGCCGTGGAGGTGGCGGCTTCCCAACGGGTATTAAATGGGGCTTTGCAGCTATGGTTGAATCTGACCAAAAATACATCGCTTGTAACGCCGACGAGGGAGACCCAGGTGCATTTATGGACCGTTCTATTTTAGAGGGGGATCCACATTCGGTTCTAGAAGCTATGGCAATAGCTGGCTATGCAATTGGTGCTAACCGTGGCTTTATCTATGTTAGAGCAGAGTATCCAATTGCGATTGACAGGCTTATAATCGCTATAAACCAAGCTCGTGAATACGGCGTTCTTGGTACAAATATCTTCGGCACAGGATTCGATTTTGATGTTGAATTAAGACTTGGTGCTGGTGCATTTGTTTGTGGTGAAGAAACTGCACTTATCGCATCTATAGAAGGGTTTAGAGGCGAGCCTCGCCCACGCCCGCCATTCCCTGCTGTTAAAGGATTATTTGGCAAACCAACTGTTTTAAATAACGTTGAAACTTATGCAAACATCCCGCAAATTATTTTAAAAGGCGGAGAATGGTTCAAGAGCTTTGGAACTGAAAAATCAGCAGGTACAAAAGTTTTTGCACTTGGCGGCAAAATTAAAAATATCGGGCTTGTTGAGGTTCCTATGGGCATCACGCTTCGTGAAATTATAGAAGAAATTGGCGGAGGTATCCCTGATGGCAAGCAGTTTAAAGCAGCACAAACTGGCGGCCCTTCTGGTGGATGTATCCCAATGTCTTTAATTGATACAAAAATTGACTATGATAATCTTTTAGAAATCGGCTCGATGATGGGTTCTGGCGGTCTTATCGTTATGGACGAAGATAACTGTATGGTTGACATCGCTAAGTTCTTCCTTGAGTTTACAGTTGAAGAAAGCTGCGGAAAATGTACACCTTGCCGTGTTGGAACGCAAAGGCTTTACGAAATGCTTGAGCGTATTTCAGAAGGCAAAGGCTGTTTAGAAGATATTGAGAAAATGAAAGAATTATCTGCATTTATCAAAGAAAATTCTTTATGTGGACTTGGACAAACTGCTCCAAACCCAGTATTATCAACGCTTATGTATTTTGAAGATGAGTATAAAGCTCATATTTTAGATAAAAAATGCCCAGCGGCAGTTTGTGAAAAGCTTTTATCTATCGTTGTTGTGCCTGAAAAATGTAAGGGTTGCACTTTATGTAAGCGTGTTTGCCCTGTTGATTGTATCATAGGCGAAACTAAAGAAATTCACGTTATCGAACAAGATAAATGTATTAAATGTGGTGCATGTATAGATAAATGTCCGTTTAAGGCAATAATAAAACAGTAATGATGACCTCTATCTAAAAGCCTAGTTTCTACTTTAACGAAATAGATTCATAATAGAGCTTTAGTGCAATGTGATGAATCGTATTGAACGTATCGGAAAGAAGTCCGACCGCTGCAAGCGGGTTTTGCACGGCAAAACTACTGAGTTTAGTAGAAATGGATTTTAGATCAGGTCATAAAAGGAGGACTGGAAAGTAAATGAGTATGGTAAATTTAAAAATTAATAATATGGATGTTCAGGTTCCTGCGGGCACTACGATTTTAGAGGCGGCTAGTAGCCTAAACCTAAAAATTCCAACGCTTTGTTATTTAAAAGATATAAATGCAATTGGTGCTTGCCGTATCTGCGTTGTTGAAATTAAAGGCGTGAAAAACCTTGCGGCTTCTTGTGTTTACCCTGTTGCCGAGGGGATGGAAATTTCTATAAACTCAGAACGTGTTTTAAAATCAAGAAAAACTAACTTAGAGCTAGTGCTTTCAACACATAACCGCCGTTGTTTATCTTGTGTTAGATCTGGCGAGTGCGAACTTCAGGAGTTATGTAAAGATTACGGCATAGAGAACGAAACAGTTTTTGCGGGCCATAATTTTGAAGAAATTTACGACGAGTCGGCTAAACACATGGTTCGTGATAATAGCCGTTGTATCGTTTGCCGCCGTTGTGTTGCGGTTTGCTCTAAAAATCAGGCTGTTTCTGTAATTGGTGCTAACGAACGTGGATTTAAAACCCATATCGGCTGTGCATTTGGTGCAGGGCTTGGTGAAGTTGAATGTATAGGTTGCGGTCAATGTATTAATGTTTGCCCTGTTGGTGCAATTTATGAAAAAGACGAAACAGACAAAGTTTGGGCTGCTCTTCACAACCCTACCAAGCACGTTGTTGTGCAAACTGCTCCATCTATTAGAACAGCTCTTGGTGAAGAGTTTGGCATGCCTATTGGCACAAATGTGCAAGGCAAAATGGCGGCAGCTCTTAGACGTATAGGATTTAAGCATATTTTTGATACAGATGTTGCGGCAGACTTTACAATTATGGAAGAAGCAAGCGAATTTATCGAAAGATTTACGGCTGGCGGAACATTGCCGCTTATAACATCTTGCTCTCCTGGTTGGGTTGAATATTGCGAGAGATTTTATCCAGAATTTATACCAAACCTTTCTAGCTGCAAATCGCCTCAACAAATGCTTGGTGCATTAATTAAAACGTATTACGCAAAGCAGAAAGGGATCGACCCGAAAGATATCTACATGGTTACAGTAATGCCATGTACAGCTAAGAAATACGAAGTTGCCCGTACAGAAGGCAATGCTGTTGAAGGCATTTTCGACTGTGATGTTTCTATAACAACTCGTGAGTTTGCAAGAATGATTAAGCGTGCAGGAATTGACTTTGTTAATCTTCCTGAAGAATCTTTTGATAATCCTTTTGGCGAAAGCTCTGGTGCTGGCGATATCTTCGGTAGATCTGGCGGCGTTATGGAAGCGGCACTTAGAACGGCTTCTGAATGGATTAGTGGAAAGCCTCTTGAAAAGCTTGAATTTGAAGAAATTCGTGGTATAAAAGGCATTAAAGAAGCAACTTATAAAGTTGGCGATCATGAAGTTAAAGTTGCGGTTGTTGCTGGTCTTGCAAATGCTTCACAAGTTTTAGAAGATATTAAGGCAGGCAAGAGAGATTATCACTTTATCGAAATTATGGGTTGCTTAGGTGGCTGTGTAAATGGCGGCGGCCAACCAATTCAAACGGCAAGAACTAGAGCGATGGTTGATGTTCCTGGCCTTCGTGCATCTGTTCTTAACAATCAAGATAAAGTTAAAAAGCTTAGACTTTCTCATGAAAGCCCTATTGTTAAACAAGTTTATGCAGATTATTTAGGCGAGCCGGGCAAAGGCAAAGCACATGATATACTGCATACGCATTATACAAAAAAAGAAAGATTTTAAATAATAAAAAAGACTGTAGGTTTTGCTTACAGTCTTTTTGCTATATTTACATCGCTTTCATTTCAAGCCTTAACCTGTCTGAAATAAGAGCTATAAATTCACTATTTGTTGGCTTTCCTTTATGGTTATTTATTGTGTATCCAAAAAGGCTATCAATAGAATCAACTCTGCCACGAGTCCATGCAACTTCTATTGCATGCCTTATTGCACGCTCTACCCTTGAAGATGTTGTATTGCATTTTTTTGCAATTGTTGGATACAGTTCTTTCGTTATATAATTTAAAACTTCTGGCTCATTCACGGCCGTAATTATAGATTCTCTCATATAGTGGTAACCTCTGATATGTGCTGGCACACCTATTTCATGTAAAATGGCAGTAATTTTCATTTCTAGGCTTGTTGTTGTGTTTTGTGCAGGATTTTTTGAAATTACAGAATTTATAACGCCCTTAGGAGTAACAGCTTGCGACATAAGCTGCCTAATCCTCTTCAAAATAAGCTCCATATCAAATGGCTTAACGAGATAATATTCTGCTCCAAGGTCTACCGCTCTTTGTATAATTTTTTCTTGGCTCATTGCAGAAAGTATTATACAAATTGGGGTGTTTGGATTGTTTGGTCTATCAAGGGCTTCTAAAACTCCAAGACCATCGAGATTTGGCATTATACCATCTATTAAAGCAACATCGGGTTTTAAGCTTTTTATTTTTTCAAGTGCCTCGTTTCCATCGTGTGCCAAGCCAACAACCTCTATGTCGTCGAAATTTTCAAAATAATCTTTCATAATATCACAAAATTCTTTGTTATCGTCTGCAATTAAAATTTTTGTAACAGTTTTCATCTGGTGTTTCCTCCTTAAAATTTGGTTTTAAATTAACATTTATTACCATTTGTAATTATTATAAATCATTTACCTAATTTTGGCAATAGTTTTTTCAAAATTTTTTTATAAAAGTTTAAAAAATACAAAAAAATGGCACAGTTACTTGTACTGTGCCGTTTTTTAAACGCATTTTAAAGGATTTTATAAAACAAATGGCAAGATTATGCCAAGAATCATTACAACTGCTATAGCAATTGCAACTATTTGTACAATTCTTCTTTTTCTTTCTCTTTTTCGTTCGTAACCTGTTTTTTTCATTTTTATTTACCCCCATTAAGATGACGAAGCACCGATAAGCAGCACCTCAACACCAACAACATCCGAAATTTTTCCACTCTTTATATTAAAATCGGTTTTTAGGCAATTGTCAATAGCTTTTAGCAAAGTTTTTTTTGAAAAATTTTTGCTTTGCCTGATACAGTTAGAAACCACAAAACTTTTTATATTAAGGCTTGTTGCAATTTCTGCTGGTGAAACCATTTTTGCAAGCTCACTACACAAATAAATTAACCTCAGCTGCCTATAGATTAGGCCAAGTATCATAATTGGACTTTCCTTAAGTGTTATAAGATTTTTATACATCATAAGAGCAGATGAAATATTTTTGGAAGCGACGGCATCAACTAAATCAAAAACACGTGTTTCAAGGCTTTTTGTGCATATTATTTCAATATCCTCTGGCATTAAAACCTCGCCTTTTTTCTTAAAGCTTTCAAGTTTTTTAACTTCTTTTTCTATACTTAGCATATCAGCAGTAACAGTTCTAACAATAAGGCTTGCAGCCGCCCTTGAAACTACAATTTCAGATGGTTTAAAGAGCTTTATAACCCAATCAGTAAGCTCCGCTTCGCTTGGTGTGTTTAGCTCTTCTGCAACCCCAATTTTTGAAAGTTTTTTGTACAAAGAATTTCGCTTATCAACATTATCTTCTATAAACATCAAAATAGATGTATCAGGAATATTTTCTGTAACTTTAGCCATTTTCTCACTATCATCTTTTCGCCCAGTTGCAAAAAGTCCGCTATTTTTAACGATTGCAAGCCTTTTTTCGCTCATAAACGGCACTGTTTGTAAAGCATCATTTATAGCTTCAGGATTTGCACTCTTACCTTCATAAAAATCAAAATTCATCATTTCCATAGATTCTGACAAAATTTTCTCTTTAAATTTATTTTCGTAAAATTTCTTTAAATAATCTTCTTCGCCATGTAGCAAATAAAGATTTGTAAAATTATTAGATTTAATATGTGCGTTTAAAGTTTTCAAGCTAATCACCTCTTGATATTACTGTACTTATAATCTCTCTTTTCCGCCTCAAATATGTAATACCCATCTTTTTCGTGAATAATAACTCCGCCAAAAATAGATATAAACTTATTTTTATACCACTGCCGCCTTTTTGTAACCATATAAAATTTTCCACCCAACAAAAGCCTATTAAACCCTTTTTCTATAAAAGTTTTAGCTATAGAAAAATCTGTGTGGTACGGCGGGTTGCTTAATATTACATTAAACCCCGCTTCATCTAAACTTTCGTAGGCATTGCTTTTAATTATATTAACATCGGCTACATTATTAAGCTTTGCATTGGCCTTAGAAATTTCTACTATAGAATTTTTAACATCAGTCATAAATACATTTTTAGGATTTGTAACTTTTGCTGCAAGTACTCCAACAACTCCATATCCGCAACCTAAATCTAAAATTTTATCATCTTCCTTAAAATCTACAAATGATAGCATTGCAAGTGTTCCTCTATCTATATATTTAGGCGAAAAACAATCCGCATTGGTTTCAAACAATAATTCATATCCCTTTATATTTTCTTTAATCATAAACTAATCTCCTATCATTGGTAAAATTCGTATATTTCCATTTCTTCTAAGCCTTAATGTAACTGCCCCATAGTCCATTGTTGCAAATATTTCCGAGCCTACACTTTGTATATTATTAACCGCCTGTGGCGTTGGATGCCCATAAATGTTGTTTCTACCAACACTTATAAAAGTTATAATCGGATTTACAGCTTCTAAAAATTCTATAGAAGAAGAATGGCGTGAACCATGATGCCCAGCTTTTAAAACATGGGCAGAAAGGTCTATCCCCTGCTCTATTAAAATCCTTTCCATTGGATGCCCAACATCAGCCGTAAATAACATTCTAAATTCTTGGTACTGAAGCATCAGCACAAGCGAATTTTCATTAACGCTTGCAAGAGGATTATTAGCAAATGGGCTTAACGCCTCAAATGTAATACCACCTCTAGTTTCAAGAACCGAACCAGCCGAGAAAAATACTATTTCAGTATTATGAATCCTACAAAGCTCTACAAGTGTTTGAAAATACTCGTCTTTTAAGTTTTCTATCGTCGGAATTATAACAGTTCTAACGTTTTTCATGGTTATAAGCTCAAAAATTCCCATGTGATGATCTCTATCAAAGTG
>WQZK01000047.1 GCA_009780765.1 Defluviitaleaceae bacterium | reverse complement strand
TGCCTCATCAATATCTTCAGGTGCCATATATGAACACAAATACAACAATTGTCGGGCTTCCTCACTATCTATATTTTTGATAGATATTTCAAGTGTTGCAGCAATAGATAGCGAATAGTCTTTAATTCCATCAACGTCTTCTAACAGCTCTAATCCATAATTATCAAGTAGAGATAAATACTTGCCATATGTAATCTCATTATTTACTATGTAAGCAGCAGCCTGCTCTAATGCTAATGGTAGGCACCCTAAGCGGTTAGCCAAAAGAGAAGCATTTTGCAAATCATCATTTATTTTAGCACGAGTTTGTAAAAACTTAACGGCTTCGTTCTCTGTAAAAACATCAATATCTATCTTTTCTCCAATGTGATTTTGCTTGTTTCTAGTAGTAATTAAAATATTCGCACGGTTATTTCTTGGCCACCAAGAAGTATCACTAGAAACAATATCTGCATTATCATAGATAAATAAATATTTATCGTTAGAATCCATCCAATTTAAGACGGTCTTGATAATTAGTTCGTCATCATGCTGTTCTTCATTCATTAACCCCATATCTACTGCAAATTGTTTATATGATGCTATTACAGAAAGCTCTGTTTCGGCATGTACCCACCATATCCATTTATACTTGTCGGAATATCTATAGGCATACTCTAATGCAGTTTGTGTCTTGCCTAGTCCGCCCATACCAACAATAGCTTGAGTTAATGAAATAGCTTTACCACTTTCAAATTTGGAGCAAATATCTTCAAAAACTTGCTCTCTTCCTGTAAAGTAATGATTTCGGCTAAATGGAAGATTGTTAAATGGCAGGCTACCGGGGAATCGCTTTTTTGGAGTTCCAGGAAAAGAAGGGCGATTTCGAGGGATATTTTTTATATCAACCCCGTGCAAAAGAAGCTTTTCTGCCTCCTCTTCATTATTAACCCTAAATAAATCAATATAACTTATGGCTGAAAATAAGCCCTCAGGCTTTATATTAGATATTCTTACAGGAATAAATAATCTCTTTTCACTATTAGGGTCTTTTGTAAATGCTGCCGCCCACTCTGCTTGGCAGTATGGCGAAGATAAGAAATCTTTTGATAATACGGCAATAACCTGTTTCGAGTTTATTAAAGCATTTTGCATGTCTAGTACAAAATTGCCGCCCTTGCGAAAATCCCATGCTTGGATATAGCAGGTGTAGCCGTTTTGCTCTAGTACAGATGCAATCCATTTCGCCCATTGCCTATCTGCTTTATTGTAGCTGACGAAGAAGTCCCTTTTAATTTCGTTCATCTTTACCCCTCCTAGATTTTTGTAATGAAATTATATGTATAGTATTATAGCAGTTAATTTGCTATAATTATAACAAATATGAAATTTTAAGTCAACTTATAGAACAGTTATGATGTTACAGTTAAGCTCTTTGAAGAGCGGAGTTCAATTTACGCATTTTAAATAATTTGCCTGTGCAAAAGCCATGGCATGGTCTTCCCTGCCCTCGTTAAAAACATATATTGCGGCTTCTGTACCCATTAGCCCAATGTCGGCACTGCCTGAAATTAATGCCACCATAGACCTATCTGCCCCTTGCCCTATGCTAAGTTCTATCAAAATGCCTTCTTCCTCAAAAAAGCCCATTTCTATCGCAACGTATTGTGGTGCGTAAAAAATAGACCTAACAACTTCGTTTAGCCTAATTGTTGTGAGTTCGTTGTTGTCATTATCATTATTATGGATTCTTACACCAACCACTGCCACTACAAATAGCACAATAATGAGTATTACTAAAAGAGTATTTCGTTTCATTAAAATCCTCCTAAACTTTTTATGTTTATCTTCTGTAATATATTCAAATCATGGACTAGATGTGATATACTAATAATAAAGAATTGCTTTGCGGAGGTGATTATATGTTTGATATTCATGAAGAACTAAAAAAACTGCCACAAAATTCGGGCGTTTACATAATGCGTGATGAAAAAGAAGAAATTATTTATGTTGGCAAGGCAATAAATCTTAGAAATAGGGTTAGGCAGTACTTTCAGGAATCTTCTAAAAAGTCGCAGAAAACTCGCAATTTGGTAGAAAATATAGAGTGGTTTGAATATATTATTACAGATACAGAAGTTGAAGCGTTGCTACTCGAAAATAATCTTATCAAAAAACATCAGCCAAAATACAATATTTTGCTTAGGGATGACAAAACTTACCCACATATAAAAATAACTTTGAACGAGATGTATCCCCGTGTTTTTTCGACGAGAAATGTTAAGAAAGACAAGGCCAAGTATTATGGACCATACACTTCGGGGCTTGTGGTTAAAGAAACGGTTGAACTTATTCATAAAATTTGGAAGCCTAGGCGGTGTTTTAGGCGGTTTCCGCAAGAAATGTTTAAGGGCAGGCCGTGCTTAGATTACCATATAGAGCAATGCTTAGGCTGTTGTAATGAACATATAACTACCGAGGATTACAACAAAATAATTAACGAAATTATGATGTTTCTTGGCGGAAAACACAAAGAGATTTTAGCAGAATTAAAAACAAATATGCAGATTTCTGCCGAGACAATGGATTTTGAAAAAGCCGCTAAATACCGTGATAAGATAAACGCTATAAAAACTATTTCTGAAAAGCAGAAGGTCGACAATGCTTCGGATGCAAATCAAGACATTATTGCATTTGCCCAAAACGAAGAGGAGGCATTGGTTCAAATTTTCTTCATTCGTGGCGGAAAAATGACGGGGCGAGAGCATTTCACGCTTAAAGGTACGCAGGATATGGAAAAAGAAGATATTATAACGGCGTTTGTGGAGCAGTTTTATTCAGAAACTTCGTTCATACCAAAAGAGATAATTTTAGAAAATAATGTTAATAATTTAGATATTGTTAAAATGTGGCTAGAGCATTTGCGGCAGGCATCTGTTAGCATAATTGTTCCGCAAAAGGGCGAAAAGCTTAAGCTTATCAAAATGGCCAAGCAAAATGCCGAAATTACACTAACTCAATTTGGTGAGCAAATAAAGCGTGAAAAACAGCGAACCGAGGGTGCTGTCGAGGCGATTCAAAACGCCCTTGGTATAGATTTTGTGATAAATCGAATAGAAGCTTATGATATTTCAAACATTCAAGGGTTTGAGTCGGTTGGTTCTATGGTTGTTTTTGAAGAGGGCCGCCCAAAACGTAATGATTACCGCAAATTTAAGATTAAGAGCGTTTTAGGCCCTAATGACTACGCAAGCATTGAAGAGGTTTTAACAAGGAGATTTTTAAGGTACAAGAAAGAGTTGGAGGAACTTACTGGGAATAACGCAAAAGAGATGAAATTTTTAAAGCTTCCTGATATAATATTTATAGATGGTGGTAAGGGTCAGGTTGGTTCAGCGAAGAAGGTGCTTAAAGAGCTTAATATGGATATTCTTGTATGTGGCATGGTTAAAGATGATAAACACCGCACAAGAGGGCTTTATTTCGAGGGTGAAGAGGTCAATTTCTCGGTAACTTCTGAAGCATTTAGGCTGATTACAAAAATTCAAGACGAAGTGCATAGGTTTGCCATAGAATATCATAAAAGCTTAAGGAGCAAGGCACAGGTTAGGTCGGTTCTTGATGATATAAAAGGCATTGGTGCAACTCGTAGAACAGCACTTATCAAACACTTTGGAGATATAGAAAAAATAAAGCGAGCAGAAATTGAGGAACTAAAACAAGCCGAAGGCATGAATATTAAAGCGGCCGAAGCCGTATATAATTTTTTTAGGGGGAAACAAAGTGAAAGCGAAAACAGATAAGCCTTTTAACTACAAAACAAATTTTGTATATACAACCCAAAAAGCTAAGGAAACAACACATATAGATGTAGAGCTTAATGTTGATAATAAGTTTCCGATTCTGGAGATTTTTGCAGATGTACATCTCGCAAAAGAAGACATTGAAATTATTCTAAAGGCTATGCAGCGTGATATTTCTAACCGTATGCCTGTAAATGCTAAGGAATGTGTTATATTTGTTACTGGTGGATATTCTTTAAGTGCTTTAACAACTTTTAAAATTGGTGGAAAAGCCAAGAGTTTGTGCCTAGTTAGCACTGAAGATGCTATTTCAGAGGCAATAGAAATACTTAAAAAATGTGGAACAGATTATTATATAATTGGGGCTGGCTCTAACTTGTTGGTTTCAGACAAAGGGTTTAACGGCACAATAATCTATCTTGGTGAATATTTTTCAAATATTAGGCTAGAGGGCGAAAGCACTATAATCGCACAAGCTGGAGCAACATTAAAGGATTTGACAGATTTTACTTTAGAAAAATCGCTTACAGGGCTTGAGTTTGCTGAGGGTATTCCCGGTAGTGTTGGCGGCTCATGCGTGATGAATGCTGGGGCTTACGGCGGCGAAATGAAAGACGTGATTAAGGAAGTTAGGGCGATGGATTCTTTAGGTAACATTCAAGTTATTTCAAGTGAAGAGATGGATTTTGGCTATCGCACATCTAAAGCTATGAAAGAAAACCTTATAATAACCGAAGTTACGTTTATTTTAGCAAAAGGTGAAAAAGACATAATAAAAGCAACGATGGATGAACTAAGGCAAAAAAGAGAAGAAAAACAACCGCTTGATTTGCCAAGTGCTGGCTCAGTATTCAAACGTCCTGAGGGGCATTTTGCTGGAAAGCTTATTATGGATGCGGGGCTTGCGGGCTATAAAGTTGGCGGAGCAATGGTTTCAGAAAAGCATTGTGGATTTATTGTAAATCACGATAATGCAACTTGTGAAGATGTGTTAAATCTGATAGAGCACATACAAAACACAGTTTATAAGAAGTTTGGCGTTAAACTAGAGCGAGAAGTTAGGGTTTTAAAGTGAGGATTGAAATGTATATATTTTTTCTAGTTTTAATGGTAGCTTATTACGTAATACAGCCTTTAATTGTGGAAGCACTTCCGATAAAAAAACCATTGGACTCACCACTTGTGGAAAAAGATAGGGTCGTATTTTATATTAAACTCATGGCAAGTAGCTGGGGAACAGTATTGGTGATTTTAAAATTATGCCTGCTTGCGGGTATCAGCTTTTATGATGTTGGTATTAGGAGAATAGGCTTGAACCAAAGTGTTTGGTTCACAGCCGGTACTCTTATTGCTTGCGGGATATACATAATTGCACATATTTACGGAACAATAGCTTTGCTCATAAATCCAAAATATAGGAAAGAACAACAAGAAAATCTTGTTAAAAATAGTTCGAATGGGGCAACAAATAATCTATTACCTCGCAGTAAAAAAGAAAGAAAATATTGGTTTTTTGTATCTCTAACTGCTGGAATTTGCGAAGAAATTATATTCCGTGGCTTTTTGTTTTTTCTCTTCCAGGCAGCGTTTCCAAATATGCCGATGCTACTTGTGCTTCTTATTGCGTCTTTTATATTTGGAGCGGCACATGCTTATCAAGGAATTAAAGGAATTAGAAATACTGCGATAGTTGGAGCTTTGCACGGAGTACTGTTTTTAGTTACAGGCAGTTTAATTCCATCGATGTTTATGCACTTTATCGTTGATATTGCGGCAGTGTTTTTGCTTTCAGAAGATATAAAGAAAGGAGCCTAATCATGCAGTTTATTATTGTTACAGGAATGTCGGGTGCTGGCAAATCCACAGTTTTAAGATTTTTAGAAGATATTGGGTATTTTTGTGCCGATAATCTTCCACCCGAGTTAATTCAAAAGTTTGCAGAGGTTTGCTTTAAATCTAATATAGAAAAGGCGGCTCTTGGGATAGACATTAGGGGCGGCAGGCTTTTTGATGACTTTTTCAAAGGTCTTTCTGAACTTTCTGAAGAGTTTTCTTATAAAATTTTATACCTAGATGCCTCAGATGATACACTTATAACAAGATATAAAGAAACAAGGCGGAACCACCCATTATCAAGGGGCGAAAGCCTTGATTTTGGTATAATAAAAGAACGAGAAATTTTAGCAGAGGTTAAAAAAAGTGCTACCTACATAATAGATACAAGCCAAATGCTTGCAAGGCATTTAAAAGAAAAAATTAACGAAATTTTTGCCCTAGATAAGCAGTTTTCATCTTTAATGATAACGGTGTTGTCGTTCGGGTTTAAATATGGTATTCCTAAGGATTCGGACTTGGTTTTTGACGTTAGGTTTATCCCAAATCCATTTTACGAGCAAGACTTAAAACACAAAACAGGTAACGACATAGAAGTTAATGATTTTGTTATGAGCAGGCCTGTTTCTAGCGAATTTTTGCACAAATTAGAGGATATGCTTGGATTTTTAATTCCAAATTATGTAGAAGAAGGCAAAAACCAGCTTGTTATTGCAATTGGTTGTACAGGTGGCAAACACCGCAGCGTAACAATCGCAAATAAGCTGTATAATTCTTTACAAAATGGCGGCCAAAGTGTTATAATTAAACATAGGGATGTGGAGAAGGATGGCAAGCACTAGTCCAAGTTTTTCATACTTGATAAAAAGCGAAATTATTAACGAAAAATTTGATGGGGGAGATATGTCTTTAAACCGTATGTATCTTAGGGATATGTTTTTGGCAACTGGCTCTATGTCTAACCCTGAAAAGGGGTACCATTTAGAATTTGTTTTTTCGGAGGAGTCGCAAGCTTTAAAAACGCTTGAGGCAATGCAAGAATTTTCGCTTAAAGCCAAAATCACAAAACGCAGCAAGAATTACGTTTTGTATATAAAAGAAGGTGAAGATATAGCCCTGTTTTTAAACATAATTGGGGCACACAAGAGCCTTTTAGAGCTTGAAAATATTAGGGTTATTAAAGATGTTAGCAACAACGTTAATAGGGTTGTAAATTGCGAAACTTCTAACCTTAGAAAAACAGTTAATGCAAGCTTAAAACAAACAGAAGATATTGAACTTATTTTTGCTGAAAAAGGCGAAAAATATCTAGAACCTAACCTTAGGCAGCTGGCTGATTTACGGCTTTCTTATCCAAATGCAACGCTTGAAGAAATGGGGCATTTGTCGGAGCCTAAAATTAGCAAATCTTGCGTTAATCATAGGCTTAGGAAGATTAGTGAAATTGCCAAAAAAATACGAAACGATGAATAAGGAGATGTACGATTATGGAAATTACCGTAAGAAGTGAAGCCGTAAAACTATTTAACGAAACGTGGGATTTGATTGATTTAAAAGAGCGTACTAGAGAGGAAAACGCTGCAATGCTACATAAAGCCCACACAAGCAGGTATTTATGGGGCCTAATTGGCGAGCCTAAGAATTTTGCAAGAGGTGAATGGCAAGTATCGCGTGTTTATGCACTTTTAAATATGGCAGAAGCTGCACTTTTGCACGGCGAAATCTCTCTTAAAATTGCAATAGAAAATAACTTGGAAGGCTTAGATTTGGCGTTTGGCTATGAAGCGGTTGCCAGAGCAAAGGCAATTTTAGGCGATATAAGTGGAGCAAGGGAAAATAAAGCTAAAGGGCTAGAAGAAGCAGCAAAATTAGAAAAAGAAGGCGATAGGAAATATACCGAAGGTGAGTTAAATGGCATTAATTGTGGGTAAAAAAGAGATTAGCACCAATAAATTTTATTATGGTTTTCCGATATATTTAATAGGTTATAAGGATGAAGTTTTCGGATTTAATTTTTCAACCATGTCATCTTCATATAGCTTGGGCGATATGCTTGTGGCTGGAATTTATAGACATGGAAATGCAATTAATCAAATAAAAAAATACAGAGAATTTACGGTTAATATTCCTGATAAAAGTTTGATGGAAGAAATTGAGATTGGCGGCTTTGTAAGCTCGGAAGATAAATTTAGTATAGCTTCTAAACTAGAGTATATAAAGTCAGAAAAAATAGATGCACCGATTATCAAAAATTGCCCTATAAATATTGAGTGCGAAGTTATTGAAATTATAGAATCTAATGAATTTGAAAATTATAGCAATATAATTGCAAAAGTTAGAGGCAGGCTTATAGACGAAGAGCTACTAAAAGATGGAGCCTTAGACCATGAAAAATTTAATTCTGTTATTTACATAGGTGATGAATATAAGCGTTCTTACAGGTATTTAAACAAAGATATAACGGAACTGGGAAGTTTTTTTAAGGACTAGCTATATAAAAATGCATATGAAAGGAAAAAATTTTATGATTAAAAAACTTTATATCTATCTAAAAGCACACAAACACATAGCAATTTTATGTGCTGTTTTAACATCTTTAGAGGTTTTGTGCGAGCTGTTTCTACCTTATCTTATGTCTTTAATTGTAGATAATGGCATCGCTAATGAAAACTTGGGCTACATAGTGCGAATTGGCGTTTCGATGATATTTTTGGCAACAACTGCTATAATTCTTGGTGTTTTTAATGCCAAAAATTCGGCAAAAGTTAGCCAAATTTTTGCGGCAAATGTCCGTGAAGATATGTTTTCTAAAATTCAAGGCTATTCGTTTTCTAATATCGACAAATTTTCATCGTCGTCTTTAATCACAAGGCTCACGAATGATGTTAACGTTATACAAATGACTTTTATGCTTAGTTTAAGGCTTTTAATCAGAGCACCACTCATGTTAATTTTTGCATACATAGTTGCTTTAAACATAAATGCTAGGCTGTCTTTAATAATTTTGGCCTCGGTTGTTGCTTTGGCTGGTACAATTGCAATTATTCTTCCAAGAGCTGGCAAACTGTTTCAGGCAGTGCAGAATAAGATTGACAATTTAAACGGTGCAGTGCAAGAAAACCTAATCGCCATCAGGGTTGTTAAGGCATTCGTTAGAAAAGATTTTGAAAAGAAAAAATTTAACAAAGCGAACGACGAGCTAATGGGGGCCGCAGTTAAAGCAGGTTCTTTGGTTGCGGTTGTTATGCCGTTTATGGTTTTGGTTTTAAACGTTTCGGTTGTTGCAATTATGTGGTTTGGTGGCAATTTTGTAAGCACCGGCACAATGCAAACGGGCGAACTTATAAGCTTTGTTAATTACATAATGCAAATTTTAATGGCAGTTATGCTATTTACTATGATTTTTGTTATGATAACTCGTGCAAAGGCTTGTGCTGTAAGGGTTTTAGAGGTTGTTGATACCACTTCTGACATCATCGACGAAACTCCTTCAAGTACTACAAGAATAAAAAAGGGCAGAATCGAATTTAAAAACGTTAATTTTAAATATAACACGCAAGACGAGCATTTAGGTGCGAAATATGCTGGCGAATATGTGCTTTCTGACATAAATTTAACCATCGAACCGGGCGAGTTTGTTGGCATTATCGGAGGAACAGGTTCGGGTAAATCAAGCCTTATCAACTTAATTCCAAGATTTTATGACACAACCGCAGGCGATGTTTTGATAGACGGCGTTTCGGTTCGAGACTACACGCAAACTAACCTGCGTAACGGAATCGGCATGGTTATGCAGAAAAACAACCTCTTCACAGGCAGCATTAAGAAAAATATTTCTTGGGGCAATGATAAAGCAACACAAGAAGAAATTGAAGAAGTTGCAAAATACGCTCAAGCTCACAATTTTGTTACAGGCTTTCCTGAAGGGTACGAAACGGTTCTAGGCCAAGGCGGTGTTAACCTTTCTGGTGGGCAAAAGCAGCGTGTTTGTATTGCTCGGGCAATGCTTAAAAAAGCTCCAATTATGATTTTTGATGATTCTACTTCTGCGGTTGATACTAAAACAGAAGCAGCGATAAGAGAATCGTTCTATAACGACTTTAAAGATTCGACGATATTACTTGTTGCACAGCGTATTTCTTCGGTTAAAGATGCCGACAAGGTTATTGTTTTAGACGATGGTAAAATTGTAGACGTTGGAAACCACGAAAAACTAATGGAAACTTGTGATATTTACAGAGAGATTTACGAATCT
>WQZK01000046.1 GCA_009780765.1 Defluviitaleaceae bacterium | reverse complement strand
CTATCTTCTAAAATATAGTCTATAAAAATAATTTTATCTTTATTAGAGTAAGCATTTATAATTTTTTTGCGGTTTAGCTTGGTGCTATAGCTATCCATAGTTATTTTGGCAATTTTACCATTTTCAAAGCCAAATATCATAAAGCCTTTGAAATCTGTTGTTGCAGCAATGTATAGTATTTTTTCATCCTCATCCATTTTAAGAAGATTAGGTAGATAATCACCAAGAGCCGAAGCTCTAGAATCAGGCATTTCGTGTGCCTTTTGCTTATAAACATTATGCTTATTCGAGAAAAATAAAAGTTCTGACTTGTTTGTAGTTTCAAATTCTTCTACAATCTCATCATCTTCTTTAATATTTTGTTCACCCGAGCTTCTTAGAGAAACGAGCGATATTTTCTTAAAATAATTCTGCTTAGTGAGAAAGATTTTAAGCGGATAATCTTCAATAAAATCATCTTCAGAAATTGTTTGTATCTCTTCTTCATAAATAATTTCTGTTTGCCTATCCATGCCATGTTTTTTTGAAACTTCTTTTAAATCTTTTATAATAATTGTATCAATTTTTTTTTCGTCGCCTAAGGTGTTTTTTAGATCAGCAATTTCTTTTTCCAACGCATCTTTTTCAGAAACTTTATTTAAGAGATATTCTTTGTTAAGATTTCTAAGTTTTATTTCTGCAACATATTCTGCTTGCAATTTTTCAATATCAAAGCCATCCATAAGATTAGGAATTACCTTAGAATCTTCTTCAGTATTTCTAATAATTGCAATAGCCTTATCAATATCTAACAAGATTTTAGAAAGACCTGTTAAGAGATGAAGCCTTTCAGTCTTTTTACTAATACTATATTTAATCTGCCTAACAATACAATTTTTTCTAAACCTAACCCATTCGTGAATTATTTCTTTAACGCCCAAAGTTCTAGGTTGCCCATCTATAAGCAAGTTAAAATTACAGCTAAAGCTGTCCTGAAGGGGTGTCATAGAATACAACTTCTGCACAACAAGCTCAGGATTTGATGATTTTCTTATATCAATCGCAATTTTAAGCCCCTTTAAATCGGTTTCATCTCTAACATCAGTAATATCACGGATTTTACCGCTCTTAACAAGTGTGATAGTTTTATCCATAATTGCTTCAATAGTTGTAGAATACGGAATTTCATAAATTTCAATACAACTATTTTTCTTATCATAACGATACTTGCCACGAACCTTAAAACTTCCACGGCCTGTTTCATATATTTTTTCCATATCCTTCTTGTTATATATTAAACTTCCACCTGTTGAAAAATCGGGAGCCAAGAGATATTTAGATATATCAACATCATTGTTTTTTATGTATTGAATAGTGGCCTCGCAAACTTCCTTTAAGTTAAAGCTTGCAACAGTGCTTGCCATACCAACAGCAATACCTGTATTTGGCGTTACCAAAAGATTTGGAAAAGTGGTTGGAAATAAAACAGGCTCTTTAAGCTCGCCATTATAATTATCTATAAAATCAACGGTGTCTTTGTCTATGTCCTTAAAAATTTCAGTACAAATAGATGCAAGCTTAACCTCTGTGTAACGGCTTGCAGCATACGCCATATCTCTTGAATAAACTTTACCAAAATTGCCCTTAGAATCTATAAAGGGGTGCATGAGTGCAGCATAGCCCCTTGTAAGACGCACAAGCGTTTCATATATAGGCCCATCACCATGAGGGTTAAGCTGCATAGTTTGCCCAACAACATCGGCCGATTTACGGCGCTCACCACTTAAAAGTCCCATTTTATACATGGTGTACAATAATTTTCTGTGCGATGGCTTAAATCCATCAATTTCAGGAATTGCACGCGAAACAATAACACTCATGGCATAAGGCATATAGTTAAGCTCAAGAGTATCTGTAATTTGTTGTTCAATTATATTTTTATCAGCCACTATATCACCTCGCTTAAATCAATGTATTTGTGCCCATGGCTTTCAATAAATTCTTTGCGACCCTTTATGTCATCACCAAGTAAAACATCAAACATGTGTTGCGTTTTTTCAAGGTCTTCTGGCACCACTGCAATAAGTTTTCTGGTTTCTGGGTTCATAGTGGTTTGCCACATCATTTCTGGCTCATTTTCGCCAAGCCCTTTAGAACGCTGAATTTTATATTTTCCACTAATTTTTGAAACAATGCTATTTTTTTCTTTATCACTATACGCAAAATAAGTTTTTTTGCCCGAAGTTATTTCATAAAGAGGAGATTCGGCAATAAAAACCTTGCACGTATCTATAAGAGTAGGTACAAGCCTAAAGAGCATGGTTAAAATTAGAGTTCTTATTTGAAACCCGTCAACATCGGCATCAGTACAAATAATGATTTTATTCCATCTAAGCTGGTCTAAATTAAACGAATTAAACTCGGTATTGTGCTTTGTTTTAATTTCAACTCCACAGCCTAAAACCTTAATTAAATCAACAATCGTGTCTGAATTAAATATTTTTTCATAGTCAGCTTTAAGACAATTTAAGGGCTTACCACGAATAGGCATAATTGCTTGAAACTCGGCATCTCTACCAAGTTTAACTGAGCCTAAAGCAGAATCACCCTCAACGATATATAATTCACGCAAATTTATATCTTTCGTGCGGCAATTTACAAACTTTTCAACGCGGTTACTTATATCAAGATTGCCTGTAAGCTTTTTTCTAATATTTAACCTTGTTTTTTCTGCCGTTTCACGGCTACGTTTATTTGCAAGTATTTGATTTGCAATTTTATCAGCTTCGGTTTTATTTTCTATAAAATAAACTTCAAGCTGTTTTTTAAGAAAATCGTTCATATAGTCGGCAATAAACTTGTTGTTTATAGATTTTTTTGTTTGGTTTTCATAGCTTGTAATAGTCGAAAAAGAATTTGATATTAAAACTAAGCTATCCTCAATATCAGAAAAAATAATTTTCTTTTCATCTTTTTTATATAGCCCTAAAGTTTTTATATAGCTATCTATAGCCGAAACAAAAGCGAGCTTAACAGCCTTATCAGGCGAACCGCCATACTCCAAAAAGCTAGAATTATGGTAATATTCAGTTAAATTTGTGTCGTTATTAAAACAAAATGCAAGCTCGAATTTAAGCTTATATTCTGGCTTGTCCTCTCTGTCTTTTCCACGTGCTTCAGAGGCTAAAACACAAATATCAGTAAAGTTTTTATCGTTATTAACTTCTTTTATATAGTCAACAATTCCACTATCATACAAAAATTCATAAGTTTCGCCACTTTCTTCATCGAAAAGAATAAATTTAAGCCCAGAGTTTACTATTGCTTGCTTTTTTAGTATATCTAAAAAGTAGTTAACTGGAATATTTATATCCGTAAAAACTTCTAAATCGGGTTTCCATTTAATTGTTGTGCCTGTTTGCTTTTTGCCTGTTCTCTCTTTAACAAACTCACCAACATTTTCGCCTTTTTCAAACGTTAGCTTGTATATATATCCATCACGTATAATTTCAACATCCATAAACTCGGAAGCATATTGAGTAGAGCAAAGCCCAAGCCCATTAAGCCCAAGGCTATATTCATAATTTTCGCCCGAATTATTTAAGTATTTCCCTCCAGCATAAAGCTCACAAAAAACAAGCTCCCAGTTGTATCTTCCTTCGTTTTGATTGTAGTCAACAGGGATACCGCGCCCGTAATCCTTAATTTCTATTGAGCTATCTTTAAATTTTTTAATTTCTATGATATTTCCATAACCTTCTCTTGCTTCGTCTATCGAATTTGATAAAATCTCAAAAACCGAGTGTTGGCAACCTTCAAGCCCGTCAGACCCAAAAATAACCGAAGGGCGTTTCCTAACCCTATCAGCACCTTTTAAAGAAGTTATGCTTTCGTTGTCATAATTATTTTTTCTCTCATCACTCATTTTAGCACCTCACAACGTATATTTTACCACAAATTATTAAAAAAAACAAATAATTTTAAAAAGGTGTTGTAATTTTTGCGAATAGTAAGTATAATAAAGATAGTATTAAAGTATACATAACTTTCAAGGAGGAGATTGCAATGATCAAATTTATAGCAGGCAAAAAAGGTGAAGGTAAAACCAAAAAGCTAATAGATATGGCTAACAATGCAATTAAAACAACTAGCGGGCATATAGTTTTTATTGATGATGATAGTAGACAAATGTTTGAAATCGGGAGAGATATAAGATTTGTTTCTACAGAAAACTTTCCGCTTTCTAATTATAGAGAATTTATTGGGTTTGTTTACGGAATTTTATCACAAAACGGTGATATTGTTGAAATTTTTGTAGATGGACTTACAAATATTATAAAAACTTTAGAAAATGAAGATTTAGTTAAATTAGTTAATAAATTAGATAGAATTTCTAAAGACAACGGTGTTGAGTTTGTTATAAGTATGAATTCTACTCCTGAAGAGTTGCCAGAAGAAGTTAGGGCATTAATTATTTAATTTTAAAGGTCTATCGCCTATAGTGTCTAGGCGGTAGGCTCTCGTATTTTTTATAGGTGATAACATGAGCGAAAACCCTCACAAAGGGCACAGAGAAAGAGTTAAAAAACGATACATAAATGAAGGGCTAACATCTTTTGAAGACCATCAGGTGCTAGAGCTTCTGCTTTTTTATGCTTATAAACAAGTTGACACAAATAAAATAGCACATAAAATGATTCAAACCTTTGGAAGTTTAGATAATCTTTTTGATGCACATCCTAAAGAGATTGAAAAACGCTGCAAGGTTTCTGAAAATATTGCTGTTTTAGTGTCTTTAATACCGCATTTGTCTAAGCGTTATGCTGGGGCAAGATTTAAAAAACGTGATGTTCTTAGCAATTCTTTAGACGTTGGCAAATATTGTGTTAATTTATTTACAGGCCATAAATATGAGTGCTTTTACATGATTTGCCTAAATACTCAAAGACAAGTTTTATATACCGAACTTGTACATGAAGGAACGATTGATGCAGCACACATCTACCCAAGAGTAATTGTTGAAAAGGCTCTTTTGCATAAGGCAGCGAGCGTTATTATTTCACATAATCACCCAAGTGGCAAGTTAGGAGCTTCTCATTCTGACATAGAATTAACAAGAAAACTTATGGCAACACTTGGTAATATTGATATAGATATTATAGACCATGTTATTATTGCAGGTAATGATTATTATAGCTTTGCCGAGCGTGGGCTGCTGGGATTTACATACTAAAAACAACCTTGATTAACAAGGTTGTTTTTTATTTACCATTCTTTCGCTATCTAATGCCAATGTTAATTTTTATTTTTCAGCATATCTAAAGCTTCAATCCAATCACTTTGGGGATCCAACGCTTCTATAAGTTTTAATGAATTAAGAATTGCTCGTTTTGCATTTACTATTTCATTATGTTCTTTTTTCACAATTATTTTCTCTACTTCGTCTAAAATGAACTGTCTTTTTTCCTCTGAATTTTCTAAATGACGTAAATCTTCAACATCTTCCAAAGTATCTATATATAAGTGAATGAGAGTATCTTTACATTCTCCGCATACACAAATATATCCAGTAGCACCATGCCAAAAGCCACCCTTACCCTTGTCTTTGCTATTAGTGAGGTCTTTTTCGCAAAACACACACTTTAATATACTACTCATATCATCTAAATTCTCACTTCTATTTACAAACCAATCTAAGTTTTGGCTTATTTTTGCCATAAAATTATCCTTTCTAGAAAAGCTATGTTTTTATCTAATTTGCATTAGCCATTAAGTTATCGTACCACCACATAAAATATTGCCAATCTCATCATAAAAAACTGCCGATTGTCCTGGAGTGATCGCCCTTTGCGGTTCCAAAAAATTGCAAATTATTCTTTCTCCATCTTTTTTTATTTTTGCCTTAGCTAATTTTTGCGAATATCTTGTTTTTGCTAAAACATCTATTTCACCAACGATTTCACCTATAGCCATCATATTAATATCATCGCATATAAGTGAATTTTCAAAAACGTCGCTATCCGAGCCGAGCATTACCTCGTTTTTTGTAGGATTAATATTTTTCACAAACATAGGCTTACCAAATGCACCAAGCCCTTTTCTCTGCCCTACAGTGTAGTATATAATACCGTTGTGTGTTCCAATTTTGTTGCCATTAATATCAACAAAGTCACCCGTCAACGCTTCATAATCACTATTATTTTTCAAAAAATTACCGTAATCATTATCAGGAATGAAACAGATTTCTTGGCTATCAGGCTTATTAGCCACATCAAGTCCAATAGACTTTGCAATATCTCGTATTTCTTCTTTGGAGTAGTTCCCGAGTGGCATCAAAGTTTTTTCAAGCTGAAACTGGGTTAAATTATATAAGGCGTATGACTGGTCTTTTTTATTTTCAAACGAACCTTTAATAGCAAATCGCCCATTTTCTAGCCTCTCAATCTTTGCGTAATGACCTGTAGCAATAAAATCTGCTTCAAGCCCTAAAGATTTTTCTAAAAAAGCTTCCCATTTAACGTGGCGATTACAAGCTATACACGGATTTGGTGTTCTTCCTTTAAAATATTCGCGAATAAAATAGTCTATAACGGTTTTTTTAAATTCTTCTCTAAAATCAAGCACATAAAATGGTATTGAAAGACTATCAGCAACACGCCTAGCATCATTCACAGCCGACAAACCACAACATCCACCATCGTTTGCCATATCGTCATTTTGCCATATTTTCATGGTAACACCAACAACGTCATACCCCTGTTCTTTTAAGATATGTGCACAAACAGAGCTATCAACACCGCCAGACATGCCAACAATAACCCTTTTTTTCTTAGTGCTCATGGCAACCATGAGAACACTCTGTCGCTTTTTTAAGCCCTGCAATTGTGATATTATTTTTTTCTGCATAATCCCAAAGTGCAGCATGTAAAGCTTCTTCCGCTAAAACTGAGCAGTGAAGTTTTGCAGGCGGAAGCCCATCAAGCTCTTCGGTAACAACTTTGTTTGTAACCTTAAGTGCATCTTCTATTGTTTTGCCTATTATAAGCTCGGTTGCAATGCTGCTTGTAGCAACAGCAGCACCACAACCAAATGTTTGAAATTTTGCATCTTCTATAATATTATTTTCAATTTTTAAAAACACTTTCATAATATCGCCGCATCTAGCGTTTCCAACTTGACCAATGCCACTAGCACCTTTAATTTCTCCTACGTTCCTTGGGTTTGCAAAATGGTCCATAACTTTTTCTGTGTACATATAAATCACCTCATACGTATTATTAATTTCTACTGTTTATTGATAAAATCATTCCATAAAGGCGACATTTCTCTTAATCTCTTAACTATCGCCTCAAGCTCTGTAATTAATATCTTTGCCTCTTCTTCTGTATTATACATACCGATTGAAATTCTAAGCGAGCCATGTGCAATTTCATGAGAAAGCCCTAAAGCTAAAAGCACATGCGATGGGTCTAAAGAACCCGAAGTACAAGCCGAACCACTAGATGCTGCAATTCCTTTCATATCAAGAAGCAAAAGCATAGACTCGCCTTCTATAAACTCAAAAGAAATGTTAATATTTCCGGGAAGCCTGTGTTCACGGCTGCCATTAAGTCTAGAGTATGGTATTTTTTCTAAAAGCTCATCAATAATCATGTTTCTTAAATTTAATACCTTTTCGTTTTTTTCTTGCATTTCATTTTGCAAAAGCTCAACTGCATGTCCTAGTGCAGCAATTCCTGCAACATTTTCAGTTCCAGCACGTTTACCAGCCTCTTGCTTGCCGCCATGTATAAATGGCTCAAGCTTAACGCCTTTTCTAACATATAAAGCTCCAACACCTTTTGGTCCATGAAGTTTATGAGCAGAAAGTGCTAATAAATCTATATTCATGGCATTAACATCAATTTCATCAGCACCAACAGCTTGAACCGCATCGGTGTGAAAAATTATGCCATTTTCCTTTGCAACTTTGCCAATTTCGGTAATGGGTTGAATAGTACCAATCTCATTATTTGCAAACATAATTGTTATTAAGATGGTTTCTGGGCGTATAGCCTTTTTCAAGTCTTCTATTTCAACTATTCCGTCCGAGTTTACAGGAAGATAGGTTACCTCATACCCATTTTTCTCTAAATATTCGCAAGTGTGCAAAACTGCATGATGTTCTATATTAGAAGTTATTATGTGATTCCCTTTATCTTTATACGACTTAGCAATACCTCTTATAGCCCAGTTATCAGCCTCTGTTCCGCTACCTGTAAAAAATATTTCAGAAGCATCGGCTCTTAATATATTTGCCACTTGAACTCTTGCCTTATCTAAAAGAGCTCTTGCTTCCCTGCCCGTTTTATAAACGCTTGATGGATTGCCATAAACATCTGCTAAGTTCGTAACCATCTCTCTAAGAACCTCTTCACGAATACGAGTAGTTGCAGCATTATCAAAATATATTTTATTCAATTTTTTCAACTCCTTGAGTTAATTCATATAAGGTTATATTATTTACAACGTCATTCACGCTGTTATTAATTTTTTCCCATACAGGCTTTGTTACGCAATTAACACACAAATCGTCGCTACAATCATACTGTAGCGAATCGTCAACACAAGCAGCAGGAGAAATAGACCCCTCCATAGTTCTCAAAATATCGCCAACTGTTATTTCATCTGCTGGCATATTTAAGGTGTAACCGCCTTGTGCTCCTCTTATGCTTTTCACAAACCCCGCCTTTTTAAGAACCGATACAAGCTGTTCAAGATAATTTTCAGAAATACCCTGCCTATTGGCAATTGTTTTTAAGCTTATGCAATTATCTGCCACGGCTATATCTATCATAGCTTTAAGCCCGTAACGCCCTTTTGTTGAAATTTTCATTTAATCACCTCTATTAATTATAATAGTAATTAAACTATATTTAGATTATATCATTTCCTTAACCTAAAGTCAAGTAATTTAGTAGGAATTGTTCTGAAAAATAAAAGATACCACACACTATTTAGAATTAACCCTAGCCATAAACCTTTCTTTGTTAATAATAACCCTCTCGTGAACCCCACGTCCAATAATTTCTCTCTCATCACGTGCCTCAACATCAAAAACAAGCCTTCTGCCATCAATTTCTTTTAGAACAGCCCTAACCTCTATTTTCATGCCAATAGGCGTAGCTGCAATATGCTCAACATTAACCACCATACCAGCACTTTCAAAACCTTCTGCAAGACCTGATCTTACGGCTTTTTCTGCGGCTTGCTCCATAATCATAATCATAGATGGGGTTGCAAAAACAGCAAACTGTCCACTTCCTATACTTTCTGCCGAAATTTCATCTGTAACTACTCTTTCTATTTTAAACTCCATTCCAATATTCAAGTTGTGTTCCATTTTAAATTCCTCCTTTATATATTCAATGCACTTTCGTGTAGATTCTCTGTTTAATACTTATTAACTAGATTATATCATTTTTACAATTTAAAATCAAGTAATTTAGTAGGAATTAATTAGTATAAAATAAAAAACCACTTATTTAAAATAAGTAGCTTTAAAACCGACCCATAAGGGACTCGAACCCTCGGCCTCTAGCGTGACAGGCTAGCGCTCTAACCAACTGAGCTAATGGGCCATTGTTAAATTTTAAAAAAGTGGGCCTTCGGGGACTCGAACCCAGGACCGTCCGGTTATGAGCCGGATGCTCTAACCAACTGAGCTAAAGGCCCAAGAAAACACTTGGGGATGTAATAAAATATGATAACCTAAAGCGTCCAATTTTTACTTCATCGGAACACTAAATTAGGATACCATATTTTTATACTGTTGTCAATAACTTTTTTAAAAATTTCTTTTTAAATTTTAATTTCCATGTTACCCTTTAGATGATATTTTATTCTCCTGAGCAAAAGCTATTCACTAGCCTTAAAGTTATAAATAGGTTTTATAATTTTTATAATCTCAACTGTG
>WQZK01000045.1 GCA_009780765.1 Defluviitaleaceae bacterium | reverse complement strand
CGACTTAGGGCCAAATGCAAGCGTATTAATTCAATTAAAAGCAGGGCTTGATCTTACTGACGATAGAACAACTGACATCGTTAGAAGAGTAACAGGCGATGCAACTGACATAGAAGCTTTACACTGGCACTATAATATGGCACGTGCAACGGTTGAACCTTCAACTATTAGGCCACAAAACTATATAGTAGCACTTAATTATATGGAATTATTTGTTGCTGATTGGGGCGACGATGTTACAGGCCTTGGAACAGAAACTTCACCGTATGCAACTATTGACCGTGCAGTTTCAGCGGCTATCCGTGGTATTCCTATTAGAATTTTCCTTATGACAGACTTGGTTATGCCTCCAGCGCCAACTGGAGCAACGGCATCGGTTCACTTTAACAACCGTGTTACAGAGGCTGGTCTTCCAAGGAATCAGTTAAATATCACAATTGCACCTTGGGTAAATCACCCTAGTGGAATGGCAACAGTAACGAGGGCAGCAAGTACACCGACTCTAACAATGTTTAGAATGTCTAGAGGTGGCTCTGCAGAGATTGCAGATGTTAACAACATTACGTTTAGAGATATTATCTTTGATGGTAATGGTGGTTCGGGTATCCTTGTAGATAACCATAGAGATAATGTTATAATTGAAAATAGTATATTCATGAACAATGCTGGTATTGGCACTACTTATGTAGGTGTAAGTGATGCCTTAATGGACCAGTGGGGAACTGCAATTAATAACAATTTTAACATGGTTATAGATGGCGGTATGGTTTTTGGTATATCAGCACATGCAGGTGCAATCAGAAATCAGTCTAATGCTACATTTGGTACAGTAGCAGCACAAGTAGCTCAAAGAACAGCAACGTTAACTATCACAGGTGGTGCTATGATTACGGGTAACACTGCCGGAGCAACAGCAGGTACTGATACCACAGTTATGGCAACGATTGTTAACTTAGCTCAATCTCCGGGAACAGCAGAAAGTAATGTTAGCCAATCTAACCTTACTGCAACTCTTAATATAGAACATGCTTATATTATGGGTAATAGTGGTGGCAGAGGCGGCGCTATATATAACGGAGCTCAACGCAGTATGGGTACTCTGGGTGCTGTTAATAGCGGGCCAAACCGTGCAATTGTTAATATAACAGGCGACTCTATGGGTGACCCTTCAAGACGTGCAACTATTAGTGGTAACACGGCTGGTGCACCTGGTGGTGGAGCAATATTTAACGAGGTTATCTCTATAACTGATGCACAAAGAGATGTTTTTGCAACTGTTAATATACATGACAATGTTTTGATAGATGGAAACACAGCGGGTATTGTTCCAACTGGTAATAATTTTGGAGCACCTATTAACTCTCGCGGTGGTGCGATTGTAAACATGTACACACCAACTATTGCACCAAATGCGGCTGCAAATAGTAATCCTGATGTTCCTAATCGTCAACACGCTGTTATAAATATACATGGTGGGGTTATTTCTAATAACACTGCTATAAGAACTAGCCCTAGCGGAATAGGTCTTAACAGGCTTGATGGTTCAGGTGGAGCTATATTCCAAAACACTAACTTTATACAATTGCTTACACCTGCTAATGCACATCTTTTCCCAGCTAGTGCAACTATAAATGTTATGGGTGGATTTATCCAAAATAACGTTGCACAAGGTCATGGTGGCGGTATCTACGTACAAAGAGGTATATTAGATGTAGGAAGTGCAACTATCGTTAATAACACATCTCTTGAAGTAGCACACCTTCTACCGATAATGATAGATAATGTGCCTGTAGACTTCGATATTCGTGGAGATGAAGTGTTTATGGATGGTTTCACTAATCCTGACGAATCAAGAACTGCAACTCTAAGAGTTAGAAATAGACCTATTATTGGTATTGCAGGTAGTGATAGTGGTATTTACTTCCACAACAATCAATCTAACGTTCTAGCTTCAAGGATAGAGCAGTTTGGCGACTTATTAGAAGGCTCTAGCGTAAATATCGTATATAGAAGAGGTGTTTACCGTAACGCCGTTATGGTTAATAAGCACGGCGGAACAGAAAACCCAGCAAGACCGGGCAGATTTACATCACTTATGGAAGCTAATATGTACCACTGGAACCCTAATCATCCGTTTAGATTATTCGATGGTACTCCGATACAGTATACTCTAGGAGCTGTTAACAATATCTTCGTTAGTATCTATGGAGAACATGGTAATCCAGGTACGCAAATGGCACCTGTTAGAACTATGGAAGAGGCATTCTGGATAGCACATGAGCCATTAAGAAATGGTACTGGCTTTGATGAGTTTGTTTCTATCAATATAATGACTGAGGGTATTACGATAGGTGATATATGGCATGGTCATAATGCAACAGGCGAACCTTGGAACACAGGCGATACGCTAGTTGTACATGAAAGAATAAACTTAACCATAAGAGCATTTAATATGCCATCGGCTACTGTTACCCGTGCAGACGGATTTGACAGAACAATGCTTGATGTTAGAGCGAACGAAGTGCAAATTGATGCCAGAGATGAGCAAGGTTGGTTTATGCTTCAAGACGTTATAATAAGCGGCGGTGGGGTATTAAATCCAGCAAGCGAGCCTGCAATCGTTTTAAGAAGCGGTGCTAACATGACTATGTCTGGTAGAAGCTCGATTGCAAACCACGTTATAGAAAATATTCCAGCTAACGATAATGTTTCGGTTATTAATATAACAGAAAACTCTATCTTACACATGAATGATGGTTCTATAAGCAATAACACTGCTAATAGAAGCATAATAAATCTTGATGGTGGACGTAACCAATTCTTAGCTAACTTTGGTGTTATTGAAAACAATATAGTTAGAGATGAGGATTCAGCACTTATCAGTAGTACTATGCCTTTAGACCGTGGTCATGTTAGAGTTGGTAATGCAATTATTAGAGAAAATCAAGCGAGCCACGTTATGTGGATAACTGACACATTAACACCAGTTGGCTCAGGTGCAGCATTCCCAGCTTTACCAAATCTCGCTATTCATAGTGGTGCAAGAATCGAAGCTTCTAACAGAGGCGGAGGTTTATGGCTAAGAGAATTGCCAGGCACAACGGATATTGGTATGATAAGAGTTACTGGCAACTTAAACAATGCAAGAATAGATATAACAACATTTGGTGATGAAAGAGAAGATGTTATTGACGGTGGTTTTGTTGCACACAAAACAGGCGGCGGAGCTGTAAACCTTGCAGAGGCAAACATGTTCCACTTTAATACAAGCATGCACGAAGGTGTTGGTTTAGCTAGCATTGTGCATAACCTTCCAACAAGCCAGCATTATGTTATAAGGATAGTAGATGCTAACTTTATAAGTGCTGTTGCAAACGGAACATCAACAACTGCAACTTCTACTTTAATAACTTTACAGTTTGATAGAGATCTTATTGGTTTTGGTTTTGACTTAGGTCATATAAGATTACAATCGTCATCAGGTTATACATTTAATATTACACCGCTAAACCTTGTAAAGGTTTCTGGTGAAACAGGTAGATACCAAGTTATGATACATGGTAACTGGATGAATGAAGAAGAAGTAGACGTTATAATCGACTGGGTTGGAACAAATATCACTCCACCTAGACGTAATAATGTTGTACTCTACAGAAACACAATGATAAGTATAAGCATGGCACCTAATATTAATTGGGCGGTTGTTCCTAGAATAACTGGAAACGGATCATCATCACCAGCAGGCTTCTTCCCAGATGGAACTATTGGTTCTGCTATTCATACTATAAGAACAACTGCAGAATTCCCTGTTGATGTTCACTTAGTTGGATTTAATACAAGAACAGGCCCAATAAATCCTTCAAATCCTTTGATTGATGCTAACATCGTGGAGCTTCACCTTGCAACTGGAGAACTTGTGAATATTGCAACCACTCCTCCAGAAACGCCAGTGCTTGTTGCAGACAGGATTCCTATTCCTGATGCATTGCTTATCGATGAGGGTGTTGTTATGGGTGATTTAGCCCCTACGGATGAAATTCTTGTAGGAACCATAACTAGCGGAACACATCTAAACTACACCTTAACAGGCGAATTTAGAGAACTTCCTAACGATTCACTTATTGGCCAAACAACTTCTCATGATATAACATTTAGATTTACTATGGATCTTGGTGATGGAGCACCTCCGGGCTTTAATGCAAGAGTAACAGGAACATCAGGTTTAATTGGGCCACATGTTTTTGATCCTCACCTAGTTGCATCAGCTACAGTTACTAGAAGTGCAACAGAGCTTGGAAGCACAAATCCTCTACGCTTCAACCCAGCAACTAATAGCTTCCCTAATATCATCTTCTTTAATGATATTATTCCAGGAAGCGGCGGTGAAGTTATAGAACTAGGCGATGTTGTTGATATAACAATAACTAGAGGTAATAGCCCTGTTACTGTACTTGGCACTATCACTCAAACTATCACTCAAGAAGATCTTGACAGAGGCCACATGATTGTAGACTTTGGTACAGGAAATGTAGCTCCAACTTTTGAGATAGTTTTGGATAGCACTGCTGTTGCTACACCTGTAGATTTTACAATGGCTGACATGAACTGGTGGAATGACAGGTATTTTAACAACCATACACACTTTTTGACAGACTGGATGGATTGGGATAGAGTATTTTATGCTCCTGTTCTTCGAGTAAATGGAGTAAATGCTCCTGCTACGATTAGTAGTGAAATAAGAGTTGATCATGCTGCATTCTTCAGCAATCTCTCAAGTCTTACTCCACCAACAACGCGCCCTGTAACTTTCTACTTTGAGTTAAATGGCGTTAGAGTAGCAACAAATTCAGCTGTAACATGGAATATACTTCCTTAAAGGTAGAGCAATAAAAAATTATAAAACAAAAGCGTATAACCATATTGGTTATACGCTTTTTCTTTTTTAGTTGCATTTTATTTAATTGCCTGAGATTAAGTGATAAGAGCTACTTGTAGTCAATAGACATGTAACGAAACAAAAGACTTGGCTGAAACAACGAATTTCTGATTGTCATTGCGAGGGTATATTTATGTTGTTTTGCATAAATTTCGAGCCCGAAGCAATCCAGTGCAAGAAACCAAAAATATAGCATGTCTATTGTGTAAAATAAGGCTTTCAAAGCCTTGCACTGGATTGCTTCGGGCATCAAATACATAAATTTCTTAATAAACAAGCCCTCGTAATGTAATGACGATGAGAATATCAAAGCAAAGTTAAAAAAGCTCTGTTTCGTCACATGTCTAATGGGATGGTATTGGTGTGTTTTTAAATTTCAATAAATCTATTGTAACGAATCTGTGCTTTTTTCGTTTTTAGGCATACAAAAAAAGATGCCAAAATGGCACCTTTTTTTAAGTAACCGCAGTTCGAGGTTACGCTATATGCTTTTTAGCAGTTTCTGCTAATGTTGCAAATGCTTGTGCATCTGTAATTGCCAGGTCTGCAAGCATTTTTCTATTAATTTCAATGCCAGCTTTTTTAAGGCCATTCATCATTTTAGAATAAGAAATGCCATTAATTCTAGCAGCAGCATTTATTCTTGTAATCCATAAGCTTCTATAATCACGTTTTGTTTGCTTACGGCCTCTAAATGAGTGTGCCATTGCACGCATAACTGATTGTTTTGCTACTCTATATTGCTTCGACCTAGCTCCTCTAAAGCCTTTAGCCATTTTTAATACTTTTTTATGTTTTTTTCTGGCGTTTAATGCACCTTTAACTCTTGCCATTTTAAAAGTCCTCCTTTAATTATCCTTAGATGTACGGTAATAATTTTCTTACTCTTTTTTCATCCGATTTAGAAACTAAGCCTTTTTGTCTTAAATTTCTCTTTCTTTTAGGACTTTTCTTTTCAAGTATATGCTGTTTGTTTGCTTTGTTACGTTTAATTTTACCAGTTCCAGTAACTTTAAAACGCTTTGCAGCAGATTTGTTTGTTTTTAATTTAGGCATGTTTATATGTCCTCCTGTGTTTAAATTGCTTTAGTTGCTTTTATTTTCTTTAAGCGGTGCCAAAATCATTTCCATAGAGCGCCCTTCCATTTTAGGGGGTTTGTCTATCGTGCAGTATTCTTTGCAAGCCTCAAAAAAATCTAAGAAGATTTTTTGGGCACTGGCAGCATGAACCACTTCACGACCTCTAAATCTCATAGAAACTTTAACTTTATCGCCAGCCTTTAAAAAGCTTATTACGTTTTTGGCTTTAAAGTTGAAGTCGTGCTTATCAATATTTGGCGTAAGCCTAGTTCCTTTAAGTGCAGCAGCTTTAGTTTTTTTACGTGCTTCTTTGAGCTTTTTTTGTTGCTCGAAGCGGTATTTGCTATAATCCATAATTTTGCAAACAGGTGGGTTAGCATTTGGTGAAATTTTAACCAAATCAAGGTTTTGAGCAAGTGACATTGCCTGTGCTTCCTTGATGCTAAAAATACCAAGCTGTTCACCATCTTGTGATAAAAGCCTAACTTCTTTATCACGGATTTGTTCGTTAATCATTAAATCGGCTATAATTGCACACCTCCAAATTTTATTTTTTGTCAATAAAAAATAAAGAGTAGCCAAAGCCACCCAAATAATACACACGAACGCATATTAACCCAAAGCCTTTTTGGCGATAAGGTGAGAAGTAGCTCTTCTGCTTTATTTTATACTGAAATAGTATAACATATAAAAAAATATTTGTCAACTACTATTTTAAATATTTTACAAGGAATAAGCATGGGTTGGCTTCACCCCAAAGTGTTTCAAAAATTTCTAATGGTTTAAAGCCCATAGCTTGATAGAAAAGTCTTGTTTTTCGGTAATTTTCATCTTCTCTAAGTTCGGCTAAGGTTTTAACCGTTAAAAATTCGATATTATTTTCTTTGCAATGTTCTTCGCAAGTGGCAACTATCTTTTTACCAATCCCTTGTTTGTGATATTCTTCTAAAATGCCCATAACATAAATTTCGGCAGTGTACTCATTGTGAATTTTTAGAGCTACAAAACCAATTGCCATTTTATCATCAAACACAGCAAAAAAAGGCATTTCTCTAACAGTATCCACATAGTCAACGATGCTCTTTTCAATACCAAACCAGTTAGGTAAAGCCCACAAAACAAGATTACAAATATCTGATTTATCTGAAATGTCGATAATTTCTATAATCTGCATTTAAAGTGCCTCCGAGGTGTCTGCAACTTCATCCGCCTTTGGCAGTTTTCTAGCGGTTTTTAAAAGCCAAAGAATAGTCCAAATTGCTCTTATTATCGCACCAATAGTAAGCCCTATCCAAACGCCGTACATGCCAAGCCCAAAAAACGGACGAGAAAGCAAGAAAACCAAAGGCACGCGGAAAACATTGGTTACAATACTTGCAATAGATGCAGGCATTGTTTTACCAATTCCTCTAAAAATGCCTGCCGAAGTGTATTCAAGGCATGCAAGAATTTGGCATGTTGCAAAAATTAGCATAAATCTTGAGCCCATCAAAACCAAATCTGGCTGGTCTCTAAAGAATAGCGAGAAAATTGGCCCGCCAAAAACAGCCATTATCACGGTTACAACTGCTCCCCAAACAGCCATAGTTTTTAATGATATATTTTTACAATCGTTAACCCGTTTCCACTTTTTAGCACCGTAGTTCTGACCGATAAATGCAGTAACTGCTGCTGCAAAGCCGCCGCCAACTAAATATGACAAAGATTCAACCTGTGCACCAACCTTATGTACTCCAAGTGCCGAAGCACCAAACTGTGCCATTATCCTAGAATTCATCATCGCTAAAATCGTGAAAAAGAAACTTTCAGCCGCAGGTGGCAAACTCCACTTAAATATTTGTGAAATTGTTTCTTTAATAGGAGGAGCATCGAAAAATTTAAAGTTTTCAAATGGACGCTTTTTGCCTTTTTTAAGAAGAACAACAAACCATGTGCAAACCACAATGTTTATAATAAGTGTGCCAAGGGCCGTGCCAACAATGCCAAAACCCATGCCAAGTATAAGTATGGGGTTTATTATCATGTTTGCCAAAAATCCGAGTGAGTTAAGGTAAAATGGTGTTTTGGAGTTGCCAGTTGCAACAAAAGCCCCAGAAATCGTTGCCTTTACAAACATAAAAGGAATTGCTAACGCAGTGATTCCAAGGTAGCTGGCCGCCTCACGCACAACATGCTGGTACTCTTCTGCAAGCCCAAAAACGCCAATAAGCTGTGTTCTGAAAATGGCAGCAACAGCCCCAAAAGAAACTCCAAATAAAATTGCCAAAAATAAGGAGTTTTGCAGGTATTCTTTTGCTTTGTTTTCATCTTTTTTGCCTATACTTTGCGAAACGCCAATATCCGCACCCAATTTGCCAATTAAAAAGAACGCATTAGAAAGCCATATAAACATGCCAGCCGCACCAGATGCCGCAACAAGATCCGAATCTACTCTCGAAAGCCAAAAGGTATCAGTTAAATTATATGCCATCATCATAAACGATGTAAACATAATAGGCAACGATACCCTTATAAGGTTGTTAAAAATAGGGCCGCTTGTTAAATCTATTTTCTTTTTTTGCATTATGTAAAATCTCCTTCGTCTGCTAAGTCATAAGATATATTTTAAGGCTTTTTGTAGACATAGTCAATAAAATTGATTAAAATGTTAGTAGGTGATGGCATGATTAAAAAATTATTAGAAATTATATACCCACAAAAATGTATATCCTGTTTGGAGATAATAGAACATGGGCATTTTTGTGAAAAATGTGAGAAAAATATTAAAACAGTGGATGTAAACGAACCTATTGCAATTTTTGATTACGAAGATGTAAAACACATAATACATAGATTTAAGTTTGATAGAAAAGCGTGGGTTGGCAAGGTTTTAGGTGATATTATGGCGGAGTTTTTGAAAGAAAAACACGGCGAACTGCTTGATAAGGCAGATTTAATTATTCCTGTGCCGCTGCACCTCAAAAAACTTAAAAATCGTGGGTTTAATCAGTCGGAGATTATTGCCTTAGAAATAGGGCGGATTTTAGGGCTAGTAGTCGACAAAAATGCTTTGATAAGGGTTAGAGATGATTTAGCACAAAGCCTTGTAGAGCGTGATAAAAGGGACAAAAATGTGGAAGGTGCTTTTTCTGTGATTAAAGATATTTCTGGTAAAAATATTTTGCTGGTAGACGATGTTTACACCACCGGAAGCACGGCCAAATCCATACAAAAAGAGCTTGAAAAGGCTGGAGCGAGCAGGGTTAATGTTATAACACTTGCCATTTCTACCAAGGGTGTGGTAAAATAGGGATATAAAGAAATACATTGATATTACAAAATTATTAGGAGTTGATTTAATGACGTGGTACGAAAAAAATTTACAAGAAGTAATTAGAAAATTAGAAACAGATGTCCACTCGGGGCTTAATCCTTCGCATATTGCTTCTAAGCTTCAGAAATACGGTAAAAACCAGTTCGACGAGCAAAAACCACCTAGCCTAATAAGCCGAATAGCACATCAGCTAACAGATGTTAGCATTATTATTCTACTTATTGCGACGGGCTTGTCTTTGGCTATGTCTATCCAAAATGGCTACGGATACATAAAACCTGCGGTTATTTTTAGCATTGTTGTTATGAATATGATTTTGGCAATTACGCAAGAGGCAAGTGCAGAAAAGGCTTTAGCTGCTCTTGCAAGCCTTAATAGCCCAATTGCCAAAGTTATACGAGGAGGCGAAACTCTTGAGGTAGACGTGAAAGACGTTGTTTCGGGCGACATAATTATTTTAGAAACAGGCTCTTCTGTGCCTGCCGATGCTAGGCTTTTAGAAATTTTTGACTTAACGGTAGACGAAGCGGCACTTACAGGTGAGAGCGAGCCAGTTGAGAAAATTTTAGAGCTAGAGCTAACTGGCAAAATTCCTTTGGGCGACCAGAAGAACATGGTTTTTTCGGGCTGTTTGGTAACGGCTGGGCGTGGCAAAGCTGTTGTTGTTGCAACAGGTATGCAAACTGAAATGGGTAAAATTGCAGGGTATCTTAACGATGTGCAAAAACTTAAAACTCCGCTTCAAATAAGGCTTAAT
>WQZK01000044.1 GCA_009780765.1 Defluviitaleaceae bacterium | reverse complement strand
GAATAGATGCAGACATAAGCAAATATGCTATACTTACAGTTAAAGAAGATAGCAACCCAACTATAAAAGAAATTGTTAAAGCAGTGCTAGTAAATGCACGTGCTAAAAAGGGCATGACTATATTTGATCTTGCTTTAAAAATTGAAATTCCAAGTAGCCATATAAGAGATTTTGAGTTAGGCAAGAAAGACTTGAAATTCGAAACTTTAGAAAAAATAGCTAAGGCTCTTGACTTAGATTTAAAAGAATTTTATAGGTAATAAAAAAGCAACGTCTATAATCAGACGTTGCTTTTTTATTACCTCATACCTATTTCCACAATCTCGGGAACAGGCTCTACAGTTATTTCTCTGTTTATTTCTTCAAAGCGAGAAATATCTTCAATGCCATTAACTCTTACTCTAAGTGCAGTTACGTAGGCTTCTCCATCTTGCCCATGTTGAACTACACGGTTTTGACCTCTATTCATGTTGTTGTTTTCAATATTTGTTGTTTCACGAGGAATGGTTTCGAGAAAAGTAATTCGTTCGTAAGTAACAACTGAGAGAACAGGCACAGGCAAAGAAAGTACAAGCTGTGCACCAAGCCCTAAAATATCATTAGCAGAACGCCCCGGGTTTAAGGCAAGTATTGCTTCGACAGTTGTGCCGTGGCGTGCAGCAATAATAGTAAGATTTTCACCACTTTGAACTGTATGCACAACAAGCGAGCGGTTTGTGGCTGTAAGTGCGTTATAAGCCTCGCTTTGGGTGTTAAGTTCGTCAAGTTCTACAAAAAGCCTTCTGTGAGTGTAATCTTCTAAAAATTCAAACCGTTCGATAGTGCTATCATTAGGTATAAATCTTTGCACCACGCGGTTTTTAACGGTTTCTGCCTGTTCTTCGTTTAAAAGAAGTGCCATAGTAACCCCATCAACCTCAATAGCAACAGCCTCAACCTTGTACGTGATAGATCCAGAAATACGCATAATTGCTATATTAACATCTATAACTTGCCTATTATTTGCACGAGCTGGTACAAATTTAACCTCTTCATTTTTTAGGATTCTTGTTGAAATATCATTTTCAATAGCGAAAACTGCAAATTCTACAAGTTCATCTAAATCAACGTTTCTATCACGCCTAATGATGCCTATTTCTTGCTCGTTTACTAAAATTCTATAAGCATTATTTCGAGTAAAGATAAAAATGCTTAAAATCACAATAAGAAGAGCAAGTGAGCAAAGCCCAATAAGTTTGATATTTAGTTGTTTTAAGGAGCCTAAAAGCCCACCTTTTCGAGAAGTTTTGCGGCTTTGCCTTTTTTTAGAACGAACAGCAACGGTTTTATTCGTTTTTTTGCGAACAGGAGCACCGCTGCCACGAACTGGTTTACTTCCTCTTTGCATAATTCCACCTCTAGCTTTAAGTTATATCAAATTACTAATTGTTAAGTATAGTTATGTTTCTGGCTGGAGGGTTAACAAGGTTAGAAGCCCCCCAAGTAGCATTGATACGCATACCAACATGTAGGTTATTTGCTGCAATGTTATTTCCTGTGATATTGCTTGTAAAGATTGTTGTGTTATCAAAATGAATTATTTCTGTGTTAGCCGAAGTCATGGTTTCAGAAACAGTTACAATGCGGTTCACAAAATCAATATTTCTGATAAAGCCAGTTACATTGCGGTTTGCATTGTTAGCTCTTTGAAGAATTGTTACTTGCTCAACCTCACGGCTATCAAGCCTTAGTCTAACTCTATCAGCAACTCTTAGCGAGTATATATCAAAAGCACCAGCTATTACTTGGTAAGTTTCATCTGCACCTGAATCAAGCCTTAAAGATATATACGAAGTATTATCAGTGATGTGAATTTCTCTGATAACACCATCAACATTCGAGCGTTCGCCAAAGGCATACGCAAGCTTTATTGAGCCGTGTTCAGTGATAATATCTACAGTGTCGCCAATTCTTACGTCATTAAATCCAACAACTCCTTGGCCACGGCGCCTAATTTCTGTATCACGAGTTACATTAAGCCTAGAAACTTGACCATTTGTTTCCCTTATTATATAAAAGTTTGTGTTTAAAACTCTGTCATGACCTTTTTCTAAAACCGTGCCAACAACATGGCGGTTTTGCTCTTCTAAAGTGATTTCTAGTGCATTATTGCCTAAAACTCTTGCAGTTATAATGTCGTTAAGTAAAATATCAGCAAATCGGGCTGTAGTTGTGCCCCTTAAAATTGTTGTGCTTGTAGTAACATTATAAACTGTAGTTTCGTGGATAATGCCGCCACGAGGGTTTATTATACTAACTTCTATAGAAATAGTGTTGTTTGCAGAGTTAATGTTACGAACAATGCCAGTTGTAACTCTTTCAGAAGCCGAAATATTGTTACTAACGTTATTATTGTTATTATTGTTTGGCGGAGTAGTAGTTGGTGAGTTTGCTATAATTTCTACGATAGAATTATTCATAACAATTGCAACCATATTCATATTATTTTGAAGTGCGTTAATATTGCGAACTACACCGTTAACAACGATAATTGCCGAATCGTTAAGCCTATAAGTTACTTGTTCATTTGCACTATTTAAAATTCTTACAGAGTTTATAGAAATAAAAACTTCTGAAATTGTGCCAGAAACAACTTGTGTAGCTTGGTTTGTAGTGTTATTATTGTTATTTCCTGTAGTTGGTGGAGTTGTAGCAGCCTCGTTCATAAGCTGTAACGTGCGGTCAAGCATAAGTGCAAGCTGTGCACGAGTAACAACGCCGTTAGGGTTAAAATCATTGTTAGTATCACCAGAAATTACGCCAAGGCTACGTAAATAATAAACATTTTGGCGGTGCGTAACGGCAATACGGTCATGGTCTCTAAAATTGTTTGTATTGTTAAAAGCATTGGCTTCTGCTGTCCTGCCCATAAGCCTAACCAAAAACGTGGCAGCTTCTTGCCTAGAAAGAGCCCTAAGACTTTCTTGCGAATTATTTACAACTATAAACGCTTGCAAATTTGCTGGTGTAAGGATACCTTCTTCAAGTAAAAAGGCTATCTCTCGGTTGGAAGAAGTATTCCAACGGTTAAATTGATTATCAAGAGATGTTAAAAGCGTGCGGTGAGTATCGTAAGCTGCTTGAAAGCGAGCTTGCTCGGCAACTGTTAAATTAGTGTGCCTAAAGCCTGCGGCAAGTGCAAAAATTCTTGATGTTTCAAACTTATCAAGCGGTGCATTTGGCCTAAATTGATTTTGCATGTTGGCAACCATTATGCCAGCATCTGCCATATTAACTATGGATTCATATGCAAAATGGTTAAAAGGAACATCAGCAAAACTACGTGCAAAAACAGCCGTTTGTAAGCTTAATACAAGAGCTGTTGTTGTTATTAATATTTTTTTTATAAATTTCATGGTTTTCCCCCAAAAAATCGTATTTTTCTACATTATACTTGTTTTCTAAAAAAAAATCAACCATAATTAAGATAATGTTGACATATTGTAATATATTTGATATAGTAACATACTACAGGGAGGCGATTTTATGCCACTAGATGGAATAGCAGTATCAAGCATAAAACATGAGCTTAAAACAAAAATATTGGGTGGGCGGATAGATAAAATTGGCCAGCCCGAGCCTGACGAGCTAATTTTAAGCATAAGAAACAATGGGCAGAATCATAGGCTTTTTCTTTCGGCAAACCCTTCAAATCCAAGGGTTCACTTTGTTACGAAAAACAAAGAAAACCCAATAATTGCACCACTTTTTTGTATGGTTTTAAGAAAACATTTGCAAAACGGTAAAATTACGTCAATAATTCAGCCAAAATTTGAGCGTATTATAGAGTTTTATATTGAATCTGTGAATGAAATGGGCGATTTATCTACTAAAAAGCTTGTTGTTGAGATAATGGGCAAACATTCTAATATAATTTTGGTTTCGCAAGATGGTATGGTTCTAGATGCTATAAAGCATGTTTCTTATGATAAAAGTTCGCTTAGGCAGGTTTTACCAGGGCGAGATTTCGAGCCTGCACCATCGCAAAACAAAATAAGTCCACTAGAGTTAAACCAAGAAAATTTTGAGATAAGCATTAAAGCAAAAGAACAAAAAATTTCGGAATCAATTTATAAATCATATACAGGAATAAGTCCAGTTATGGCGAGCGAAATATGCACAAGAGCAGGGTTAAATCCATCATTACACACAAGTGAGATTGTTTATGAAAATCATAAGCAATTATACGATATGTTTGTTTCAGTTGTAAACGATATAAAAGAAAAGCAATTCGCTCCAGAAATTATTTACGATAAGTCTGGTAAGCCTGTAGAGTTTTCGGCTTTTTCCCTAGATATGTACAAAACTTTTGATAAAAAAATGATAGATTCTATTTCAGAAGTTTTAGAAAACTTTTACAAAGAAAAAGATCAAGTTTATAGAACCAGCCAAAAAACGACCGATCTTAGAAAACTGATACAAAACAACATCGAAAGGCTTGTAAAGAAAAAAGGTATTTTGCTAAAAACGCAGAGAGATATTGAGAATAGGGAGTTATACAAGGTTTATGGCGAGCTTATAACAGCAAATATCTACTCTGTTAAAAAGGGTATGACAATGTTAAGAACCATAAATTTTTACGACGAAAATCACGCAGAAATTGAAATAGAGCTTGACTCTACACTTACACCATCAGAAAATGCACAAAAATACTTTAAACGCTACAATAAAGAAAAACGTACACATATTGCACTTATTGAGCAATTTAGCCAGCTTGAAGAAGATTTGTTTTATCTTGATTCTGTGCTAAATACGCTTAATTCGCCGCTTTTAGAGTCGGATATTAAAGAGATACGTGAAGAGCTTTACGAAGCGGGATTTATTAAAAAAAGAACACAAGCTAAGAAGGGTGAAAAACCTAAAAAATCGGCTCTTTTAACGTACACATCTAAAGATGGATTTTTGGTATATGTAGGCAAAAACAATAAACAGAACGATGAAATTACGTTTAAAATAGCTGAGAGCTGGGATATTTGGCTTCATGCAAAAAATATACCTGGCTCGCATGTTTTGATAAAAACAGAGGGTAGAGAAGTACTAGATTCTACGATAGAAGAAGCTGCAAAACTCGCAGCGTATTATTCTAAATCAAAAGACGAAAGCTTGGTAGCCATTGACTACACTGCAAAAAAGAACGTGAAAAAACATCCAAGCAAAAAGCTTGGCATGGTTACTTATGAAAATTATAAAACTGCGAATGTAGAGCCGAGAAGCGGTGTGGAGCATGAATAAAACCGAAAAACGGGCAAAAGAAATTATTGCCTATCATGTTAAAAAATTAGAAGATTTTGCTGGTAGCTATGTGCTATCGGCAATTTTGGTTGGGAGCTTATCAAACGGTAGTTATACAGGCAATTCTGGAAGTGATATAGACCTAATATACATATTAAAAGATGATGCACCTCAAAACGCAAGAGAACATGTTTTAAATTTGATAGAGCAAACTTAGGAAGAAAATGGAGGTATGATATAAATAATTTTACTGAAAAAGACGATATAAAAGCCAAGCTTTTATATCAGCATTGGCGTACGGAAAGAAGTGCTTGCTGTAACAGTATATACCACTTCTTTGTATTCTTCGATTGGCGGATTTTTGTACATATTAAAAATTTTTGTGTAAGGGTGCAGCAACCAAGTAATCACTCTATTTCTTAAACACAATTTTTTTACTAACAACATAATTTAAAACAATTATAACAACCTGTGTTATAAGCTTACTAATAATCGGGTTCACGCTAATTTTTTCTACTAGCATCCATATCATCGCTGTATCTAGAACATATGTTACAAACCTGCCGAGAAAGAACGTAAAGCTTTCTTTAACCATATGAGCCGGCTTAAAATTATTTTGCCTAAATACCCAGACTTTATTGGCAAAGTACGCAAATAAAACAGCCATTATAGTTGAAACTGTGTTTGAAACAATAACATCAAACCCAAGTTTTATAAATGCCGTATAAACACCAATACTTATAAGCGTTGTAAAGCCGCCTGCAACGAGATATTTAAAACTTTCATGCTTTAAAATTTTATAAATTAATTCTTTAATTTTCTTCACTGGTATGTCCTTCTAAACTTTCTTTATCTATAATTCCTGCTATAAAGTATAGCGGTCTATCTTTCGCTTCATCGTATAATCTGCCAATATATTCACCTGCAAGACCTATCATAATAAACATAAGCCCTTGAAGAAACACAATAGAATTTAGCATAAATGCATTACCTAAGCTTCTAAAAAACAACGCCCTAAATATTAAAACAAAATAATTAAAACCCGAAAGAATAGAAACTATAAAACCAATTAAAGTTGACAGCTTTAACGGCTTGTTTGAAAACGAAGTTAAACCATCAAACGCAAATTTAATCATTTTTTTAAGAGGATATTTTGTAATGCCCGCAAATCTCTCATGCCTATCATACTCAACCGCCGTTTGTTTATACCCAACAAAACTAACAAGCCCACGAACATAGCGGTTCTTTTCTTTCATAGTTTTTAGTGCATCACAAACTTTACGGTCTATAAGCCTAAAATCGCCTGTATCAACAGGAATATCAACGTTTGTCATACTCTTCAAAAATCTATAATAAAGTTTGGCGGTTGCAAGCTTAAACTTGGTTTCGCCCTCTCTTTTAAGGCGTTTGCCGTATACAACGTCGTAACCTTCTTTCCACTTCTTTATCATTTCTAAAATAACTTCTGGCGGGTCTTGTAGGTCTGCATCTATCACAACAATAGCCGAACCCTTTGCCGTATCCATCCCAGCGGTTATCGCTATTTGATGCCCAAAATTTCTAGAAAAATTAATAACGCGAACATTATTGTCCTTTCTAGCAATTTGTGTTAAAATATTTATAGTGCTATCACGGCTACCATCGTTTACAAATAAAAGCTCGTAGGCTTCATTATTTGAGTCCATAACAGATTTTAAACGCTCGTATGAAACCGTGATAACCTCTTCTTCGTTATAACATGGAACTACAATTGAATATATTGGGGTGTTTTTCATTAGTACATCTCCTTCTTTAAAACTATTATAACATAAATAAAAAAAGGAGCAAGCAAAATGCAATATTTAGAAGAAAATAATTCTGTAGTAGTATATAATTTAGATAGCTTTAATATAAGCGAGGTGCTAGATTGCGGGCAGTGCTTTAGGTTTACAAAACTTGCAGACAGCGAGTATATAATAATTGCACATGAAAGGGTTATAAAAGTTTTACAAGAAAAAGACAAAATAATTATTTCTCCATGCACCATAAAAGAATTTGAAGAAATTTGGCTTAACTATTTTGATTTAAAAACAAGCTACAAAGAAATTAAAGAAATTTTGGCACAATCAGACGAAACTCTTAAAGAGGCAATAAATTTTGCCGAAGGTATAAGAATTTTGCATCAAGACCGTTTTGAGTGCCTTATCTCCTTTATAATAAGCCAAAACAATAGAATACCAATGATTAAGCAGGTTATTAAAAACTTGAGCGAATTTTTTGGCGAAGATTTAAACAACTCTTATTACTCGTTTCCAACGGCTGAAACCTTAGCAAAATTAACGCAGGAAGAACTCATGGCGTGCAAAACAGGCTTTAGGCATAAGTATATTTCAGATGCCGCAAAAAAGTGCGTTAGCGGTGAAATAAACCTTGAAAATTTTGATAATGTATCTACCGAAGAGCTTAGAAAAACGCTAATGAGCATCTACGGAGTAGGAAATAAAGTAGCCGATTGTGTTATGTTATTTTCTTGCAATAGACGTGAGGTTTTTCCAACAGATGTATGGGTGAAGCGAGTTATGCAATATTATTATTTTAATAATTTAGATGTAAGTATTAAAGAAATAGATGCCTTTGCCAAAGAAAAATGGGGCAATTTAGCAGGTTTTGCACAACAATATTTATTCCATTTTGCCAGAACACAAAAAATTGGTGTAAAATAAATTTTAGGACTTGCAAAATCTTCAAAAAAAGGTTACAATATATGGTGATAGTATTGATACAAAACTTTATAGGAGGTAATTAAATGAGAATCAAACCATTAGGAGATAGAGTTGTTATAAAGCAACTAGAAGCCGAAGAAACAACAAAATCTGGAATAGTGCTTCCTGGCGGAGCAAAAGAAAAGCCGCAAGAAGCCGAAGTTTTAGCAGTTGGCCCTGGCGGCATTGTAGATGGTAAAGAAATTACAATGCACGTTAAAGTTGGCGAAAAAATAATTTATTCAAAATACGCCGGTACAGAAGTTAAATTAGACGGCGAAGATTATATAATCGTTAGACAAAACGATATACTAGCAGTTATTGAATAATTGAACAGGAGGATTAAACAAAATGGCAAAACAAATTAAATTTGGAGTAGAAGCTAGAAACGCACTTGAAATCGGCGTTAATCAGCTTGCAGATACAGTTAAAATAACACTTGGCCCAAAGGGTAGAAATGTTGTTCTTGATAAAAAATATGGCACACCAATGATTACGAACGATGGTGTTACAATCGCAAAAGAAATAGAGCTTGAGTGCCCGTTTGAAAACATGGGTGCACAGCTTGTTAAAGAAGTTGCAACAAAAACAAATGATGTTGCGGGCGATGGTACAACAACAGCAACAGTTTTAGCACAAGCAATGGTTCAAAATGGGCTTTTAAACCTTGCAGCTGGTGCTAACCCTATCATCTTAAGAAAAGGTATGCACAAAGCTACAGAAGCAGCTGTTGAAGCTATTAGCCAAATGAGCCAAAAGGTTAACGGTAAGGATCATATTGCAAAGGTTGCGGCTATTTCTTCGGGTGATGACGAAGTTGGGGTTATGATTGCAGATGCTATGGAAAAAGTTACAAATGAAGGTGTTATTACGATAGAAGAATCAAGAACGATGTATACCGAGCTTGAACTTGTTGAGGGTATGCAGTTTGACCGCGGATATTTATCAGCTTACATGGCAACTGATATGGATAAAATGGTTGCAGTTTTAGACAGCCCACACATACTTATTACTGATAGAAAAATCGCTAATATTCAAGAAATTTTGCCAGTGCTTGAGCAAATTGTTCAAACTGGTTCTAAGCTTTTAATTATCGCAGAAGATGTTGAAGGCGAAGCACTTGCAACCCTAATCGTTAATAAACTTCGCGGCACATTTAACTGCGTTGCAGTTAAAGCTCCGGGATTTGGCGATAGAAGAAAAGCAATGCTTGAAGATATTGCAATTTTAACAGGCGGACAAGTTATTTCTGAAGAACTGGGTCTTGAACTAAAAGATGCTACTATGGACATGCTTGGAACTGCAAAAACTGTTAGAATTGAAAAAGAAACTACAATTATTGTTGATGGTGGCGGCGAAAAAACTACTATAGATGCAAGAGTTAAACAACTTAAAGCTCAGATAGAAGAAACAACTTCAGAGTTTGATAAAGAAAAATTACAAGAGCGTTTAGCAAAACTTGCTGGCGGTGTTGCTGTAATTAAAGTGGGTGCGGCCTCTGAAACAGAAATGAAAGAGAAAAAATTAAGAATGGAAGATGCTTTGGCAGCAACTCGTGCAGCAGTTGAAGAAGGCATTGTTGCGGGCGGTGGCTCGGCTTACATTCATGCAAGCAAAAAAGTTAAAGAACTTATGGAAACTTTAACGGGTGATGAAAAAACTGGAGCACAAGTTGTATTAAATGCACTTGAGTCGCCACTTCGTCAAATAGTTAAAAATGCTGGCCTTGAAGGCGGAGTTGTTGTAAACAAAGTTAAAGAAAGCCCAGCAAACTATGGCTTTAACGCAATTACTGAAAACTATGTTGATATGGTTGCTGAAGGGATTATTGACCCTACAAAGGTAACACGTTCAGCTCTTCAGAACGCAACTTCTGTAGCTTCTACACTATTAACTACAGAATCTATTGTTGCAGATATACCTGAACCAGAAGCACCAATGCCGCCGGGTGGTGGTATGGGTATGATGTAACATAGTGCCTCAACTTGCACAGGGCAAAGCCCTGCTTAGTTTCGGCTACTATGTTTCGTCGAAATCAGGATTTCGACGAGTTTGCGGCTTCGCCGCTAAGTAAATAAAAAAGAGTCCTCACGGACTCTTTTTT
>WQZK01000043.1 GCA_009780765.1 Defluviitaleaceae bacterium | reverse complement strand
GCAAGTCCTTCACTTATATTTTTCGCCACATCTAAAACAGATATGCCGCTTTCAAATTCTTTAACAATTCCATCTTTTAAAGTGATTTTAATCATATATATCGTCTCCTTTCAAAACAGTATAGCACAAAACCTTGACTATAGCAAGATTTTATGAGAAAATGAAAATAATAAATAATCTTGGAGGTAAGTAATGAAAAATTTATTAGTGGCTCAATCGGGCGGGCCATCTTCGGCGATAAATGCAACATTAGCAGGCGTTTGCCAGTATGCTTTAACAAATGAGAATGTGGGCAGGATTTATGGTGCAAAGCATGGAATTGTTGGCGTTTTAGAAAAAGATTTAGTTGAGATTGGTGAAACGCTAAAATCGCACGATAACCTTGAAAGGCTTGTACATACGCCAGCATCGGCACTTGGTTCTTGCAGGTTTAAGCTCAAAAACCCTTTGGAAGACCCAGCTCAGTACAAGCAAATTTTTGAAACGTTTAAAGAGTTTAATATTGGTTATTTTGTGTATATTGGCGGGAATGATTCGATGGACACTGTCCACAAACTCTCAGAATATGCAAGAGAAAATAACTATGAAGATATTTTTATCATGGGTGCACCAAAAACGATTGATAATGATTTGATGGGGATGTGCCATTCGCCAGGGTATGCTTCTGCGGCTAAGTATATTGCACAAACTGTTGCAGAAATTTGGCAGGATATGAAAGTTTATAGTATGAAACAGGTTATAATCTTAGAAATTATGGGTAGGCATACAGGTTGGTTAACGGCCTCGGCCAGCTATGCTACGAAAAGCTATGATATTCCTAGCCTAATTTATCTTCCTGAAGTGCATTTTAATGACGAAAAATTTATTGCAGATGTTAATAAAAAGCTTGAAAATAGTAACGCTGTGTTAGTTTGCGTTTCTGAAGGTGTTATGTATGAAAATGGTGTGTTTGTTTCAGAATCGGCTGAAAATAGTGAAACGGATGCCTTTGGACATAAAAAGCTTACAGGAACAGCAAAATCTCTTGAGAATATTGTAAAAAATAAAATAGGTTGCAAAACAAGGGCGATTGAGTTTAGCTTAATTCAGCGCTGTGCGGCACATCTTGCATCTTCTATAGACCTTAGCGAAAGCAAGCTTTTAGGCATGATTTCGGCACAAAAGGCTATAGAGGGTGTTTCGGGAATGGTTCCTGTTCTTAACAGAATTTCAAACAACCCTTATAAAGTGGAGTATTCTTGCGTTAAATCAAACACAATTGCGGGGAATGAGAAGTTCTTCCCAAAGAACTGGATTAATGCAGAGGGCAATGGAGTTACAAATGATTTTATTGAGTACGTAAGGCCATTAATTGGCGGGGATAAAGATGAAAAGGCGGGCACGTTCTTAGGGCAGTCAAAGTTTTTGGATTTATTTTAATAAGAATTTCAATAAAAAAATCTGATACTTCATATGAGGGGTGCTGTGAAGGGTGGAAATAACGCACGAACTGGCTGAACAAATCATTGTAAAAGCTAGCAACGTGAAGTACGCACGTACCACATTCAATGTGGTACGTGCGTATTACTTTATATAACTATTCTATATGATCACGAATAATATCCTTGATCATTTGCTGTGCTTTATCTATTCCCGATATTTTTATTAGGCGATTGTAATCCTCAATTTCATCACCCGTAAACACAATCGAGATTATACGCTGTTGCTTCCCTGCGATATGCTCATAATCTTCTGGGTAAGCCCAAAAGCACTTAATGCAAAAATCGCTATCTTTTCGCTCCCAGTTTTCACAATGCTCACAAGTCCATGACTTTGCCCTGTTTGCAGATGGCGAAAGCAACATATAGAGTTCAATATTTTGTTCGCTGTGTTCGCCAGCAATTTCATACGGTACACGGTGGTCAACTTGCAATAAATTCTCGTCCATAGGCTCAAAATATACAAAGCACTTTGAGCCGTATTTTTCTATGAGAGCCTGTTTTAGTGCCTTTGATAGAACAGTTCTGCCTGCTGATTTGGAAAGTGTATTTTTCACATCAGCAGGATTTCCGAATTTGTACGCCGCTATGCTTCGTCCATCTGTACCCTCTATACGATAAGTTACGAGTGGGATTCCGTGTTCACGAACATCCCTAACCGCTCTTGGTGGATGATTATAGCCATATGTGTCTTTTAATTCCTGTGATGTAATAAAGCCATTTTTCAAGATGTGCTGAATTACTGTTCGAGGACGCTTTGCTTCAACAGAGTTTAACAACTCTAAAAATTCTTTTGGATAATCAGCACTCATACTACACGCTCCAGTAATGATATTTGTTTCGGAACAGACTCTATTATCTCTGAAATATTTTCACTAACATAGAGCGATTCAAATGTAACGTCTTTTTTGCCTAACAAGGTTGCTTGGGAAGATAAGCCCGCATTAAGCAAATACTTTGTACAATTAAGGCTTTCGGGCAAGTCTTGTCCGTACTCTCTATTGCCACATTCACCATCATAGCTGATTATGTAATCAACATTTTTTTTGTTCAATAATTCGATGGATTCGGCAAATTCATCATATCCCAAGCCAGAGTAGTAACGATTATCTCTTGTGTTTGATACACCTTGATATGGTGGATCCATATAAACCAAATCGCCCGGTTGTGCCATGTCAAAAATTTCACGATAATCAAGGGCGGAGAAAAACGCCTTCCCTTTAAGCAAAGAGGATATTGCATAAACATTATCCGCTATGTTTTTCGGGTTAGTGCCGTGACGGCGTTTATCGGGTGATTGATTAAAGTTTCCATTTTTACAATATCGCACAGAGCCTTTTACGCAACGTGCAAGTAGATACAGCATGTTTGCCGCTGTCTGCTCCCCATCATTGAAGCGACTACGAATGTAATAAAAATGCTCAAGATGACCCTCGGCGTATGAAAACTGTTCAGTCCACACCTCTGTATATGTTTCAATTAAAGTGGTAGGGGCATTTATCGCCATTTTCAAAATGGACACAATAGGCTCGTTAAGGTCATTTATATGATACTCACTTGCCCGATTTTCTTTTGCGGTTGCAATAGTAATCGCCGCCATTCCTGAAAATGGCTCAAGAAGGCGATTGAATTTACGGGGCATGTATTGGAGTATTTGCGGCGCAAGTAATCTCTTCGAGCCTTGATATTGAACTATGTGCGGCGTTTTGCCGTTCATATATCCCACCTACCTTTTATTCACATGAATTAATTGCGTTATTTCCACCCTCTATAGCATATGTTCTATAAGGCATCAGATTTTTTATATATTCGCATTAGTCTTTAAGTAGCTCTTTAACACTTGTTGCAAGCCCAGCAAGTCCTTGAATTTCTGATGGAATAATAATTTTTGTAGCCTGACCATCAGCAACTTTTTCAAACGTTTCAAGGCTTTTAATAGCAATAACGCCTTGGCCTGGAGCAGATTCGTTAATCATAATAATACCTTTGGCGGTTGCTTCTTGTATTTTAAGTATAGCTTCTGCTTCACCTTCAGCGGCTTTAACTCTGGCTTGCCTTTCAGCTTCTGCTTGAAGGATGATAGCTTCTTTTCTACCTTCTGCTTGTAAGATAGCCGATTCTCTTTCACCACGAGCACGAAGGATAGCTGATTCTTTTTCACCTTCTGCAAGAAGAATTTTTTCACGACGCTCACGCTCGGCTTTCATCTGTTTCTCCATCGCAACTTGAATATCAGCTGGTGGAATGATGTTTCTAAGCTCTACCCTTGTGATTTTAATGCCCCAAGGGTCTGTTGCTTCGTCTAAAATAGCACGCATTTTAGTGTTGATTGTGTCTCTTGATGTTAAAGACTCGTCAAGCTCAAGTTCACCAATAATATTTCTTAAAGTTGTTGCCGTTAAATTTTCTATAGCTACAAGAGGCCTGTCAACACCATAAGTATGTAGCCTAGAGTCTGTAACCTGCAAGTAAATGATAGTGTCTATCTGCATTTTAACGTTATCTTTAGTGATAACAGGCTGAGGTGGGAAATCTGCAACAAATTCTTTTAAACTGATTTTTTTAACAATCCTGTCCACAATTGGTATTTTGAAATGTATACCAACATTCCAAGTGGTGTGATATTTACCAATTCTCTCGATAACATAGGCGTTTGCTTGTGGAACGATTCTAACATTTTTCGCAAGTATAAGCAGTATAAACACTGCAACTGCGATTAAAACAATGAACTGTAATGGCATAACAAAATCCTCCTTTTAATTTAATTAATTATGTTCTTACGTAAGCCGTAACACCTTCGAGTTTCTCAACAACTACTTGGCTTCCGGCTTCGATAGTAATGTTTTCAAGCGTTCTTGCTCTAAACTCTTTACCATCAAATTTAATGTATCCTGTGTTTTCTAAATTGTTTATAGTTTCCGAAACCATGCAGGTTGAACCTATAATTCTGTCAATAATATTAGTCGGTTCGTGCTTTTCTGATAAAAACCTTTGAACAAAAGGTTTTGTTAAGTAAAGCATTGCAGCAGAAACTATAACAAATGCTAGTAGCTGTACAGCTATTGGAACGCCAATGATGGCTAAAACCAACGAAACTAACGAGCCTATACAAAACCAAATGAGCGTTGGGTTTAGCGTAACAAGCTCGGCTACTAATAAAATTAAGAGAAGTACGAACCAAAAAATAACCTCGTAATTCATGATAATACCCCCTTTTTTAAATTATATGTTAATTATAACACAAAAGTTTGATTGTTGCAAGACCAACACTTCACTTATATATTGTTGCAATATTAAGTTTGGTTCATTTAAAATTAATTAAAAAAGATTTATTTATAGTAGTATGCAAAATTTGCGTTTTTGTGATATAATCATTTTATATGTAAAAATCATTAAAATTCGGAGGTTATATTTTGAGCAAGCGGGAAGAGGCAATAAATCCAAGTGTTAAAGAAGTTGAAATTCAAAGAGAATATATAAGAAAAGTTGGCGAAATAAATAAAGGCAAGGGTTTAAAACACCACACAGTAACTTATGGTTGCCAGATGAATGCACATGATTCTGAAAAAATTATTGGTATGCTTAACGAAATGGGTTACTCGGCTACAGAAAGTATAGAAGAAGCCGATTTAATTATATACAACACATGTTGTATTAGAGAGAATGCTGAAAATCGCATATACGGAAATCTTGGCTTTATTAAGGGCTTAAAGGCTAAGAATAAAAATTTAAAGGTTATTTTGTGTGGTTGCATGATGCAGCAAGATGCTGTTATTGAAAAAATTAAAGCATCTTATAATGTTGTTGACATTATTTTTGGTACGTATAATTTATACCGCTTACCGCAACTTTTGCATACTAACATCGAGTCGAAATCGCAGATAATAGATGTTTGGAAAGAGCAGCGTGATATTGTTGAAGATTTGCCACAAGAAAGAAAATATAAGTTTAAAGCAAGTGTTAATATTATGTATGGGTGCAATAATTTTTGTACTTACTGTATAGTTCCTTATGTTCGTGGGCGTGAGCGTAGCCGAGAGGTTGCTGATATTATAAGAGAAGTTAAAAATTTGGTAGCAGATGGCGTTAAAGAAATAACGCTTCTTGGGCAAAATGTAAATTCTTATGGGAAAACTTTAGAGCCAGAAGTAACTTTTGCAGAGCTTTTAAGGATGATTTCGGACGTTTCAGGACTTAAACGTATTAGGTTTATGACAAGCCATCCGAAGGACTTTTCAGATGAGCTTATCGAGGTTATCAAAGAACGAGAAAATATCTGCAAAAGTATCCATTTACCTGTACAATCGGGCAGTTCTATAATTTTAGATAAAATGAACCGCTTTTATGATAGAGATAAGTATTTAGAGCTTGTTGAAAAGTTAAGAGCTGCTGTTTCTGATATTTCTATCACGACTGATATTATAGTTGGCTTTCCTGGTGAAACAGAGGAAGATAATGAAGCAACTATAGACATCATCAAAAAAGTGCGATTTAGTACAGCTTTTACGTTTATTTACTCTAAGCGTGATGGCACAGAAGCCGCAAGAATGGAAGACCAGATTGAAGAACAAATTGCAAAACATCGCTTTAATAAGGTTGTGGAAACGCTTAACCCTATAATTTACGAGCTTAATAAAGCACATATTGGTGGAGTTTATGGAGTTTTAGTAGAGTCTGTTAGTAAAAATGACGAGAATGTGCTTTCGGGTAGATTAGATGATAACAGCATTGTTCATTTTGAAGGTTCTAAAGATTTGATTGGCGAAATTGTTGATGTTAAAATTGTAGATTGTAAAACATTCTACTTGAAAGGTGAGTTAGCATGAAAAAAATTTTATTAGCTTTGTTATTATCATCTGCACTGTTTTTAGTTTCTTGCAGAAGCACAGATGAAGTAGCAGAAGAAGTGGAAGAAACTATAGAAGAAGTGGAAGAGCCTCAAACTATAATAATTAATTGGCAAGTTATAATTCGTGAAACACATGATAATTTTGGGAATATTATAGACCCGTGGTATACCATTTCATTGGTTGCAGATGGTGCAGTAGGGTATAATTTTCGTAATAACTTTTTTGGAACGTTGATAGCCGAACCTTCTGAAGATTGGTTTGAAGAAGGTTCACTGATAACATTAAGTTCGAGAGCTAGAAATCTGCACGAAGACAGTTTTGCAGTTTTAAGGACTAGTGAAACAGAGCTTGTTTTAAGGCACTATGGTTTGTTTGGCACCTCTGATGTTCATATATGGGATGCTCACACTATTGAAATAGAACAAAACAGTATTATAGAAACAGAAGAGCCTGAAATTATATTCGCAGAGCCAACAATAATTCATTTGCCATTTAATTTAGAAAAAGCGACCGAGTTTATGCTAGAGCATTATACTTCTATATTTTTTGTCCATAATGATTTTGAAGTGTGGCTAGCTCTTATGGAGGATATATATCGTGACTTTGAAAATGGTTCTATAGAGATACTTCCAAACGGGATGCGTGAAGATGGTTTTGTGGCTAGGGGATATTCTGTTGCAAATTTGGCGGAAGAAAGAGCTTATGTAATTTTATTTTGGGAAAATGTTCTCAAACGCGAAGACCCAACAGCATCATTTTTTGCTGAAAGCTTTGAGTATATAGATGGGCAATTTGTGAAAATGGAACAGTTTATTTTTGAAGGAGAACCGTGGGGCGGAGCACCGTTTATTAACTGGGTTCGTTCGGACAGATTGAACGAACTTATATCAAACCATTCAAATGTTATTATGTGGAGTGAAAGAATATGATGAAATATAATTAGGTATAAATATGTAGGAGGAAATTATGAAAAAATTTTATTAGTATTATTGGTAGCATCTGCATTGTTTTTAGTTTCATGTAGAAGTGCAGAAGAAGAGGTAAGCCAGTCAGTTACAACAATTAGCTGGCGAGTTGAAATTCATGAAACGCATGACAATTTTGGCAGTATAATAGCCCCTTGGTATAGCCTTTCGCTAATGATAAATGGTGAAGAGGAGTTTTATCTCAATCATGTTTCAGGAATTTTGATAGACCCTTGGGATACATTTTTTCAAGAAAATGCAATTTTAACTTTAAGCTCGGCCGATAGGCATGTATCACCTTGGGGAGAAAATGGGTTTGCTGTTTATAAAATAAGTGATACAGAGCTTGAATTTAGGCAATATGCTTTAGGTTCTTTGGATATAGGTAATTGGGTGCTACATACCTTTTCTATAGAAGAAGGCAGTGAGATAATAATCGAAGAAGAGGAAATTATATTTGCAGAACCAACTATAATAAATATGCCATTTTCTTTAGAAGAGCTTGACATATTTATGCTCGAAAATTATACTTCAGTATTTTTTAATTCTAGGGCTATGGTTGCATATATGTTAAATACGAACGAGATTTATGACAATTTTGAAAATGGCGTTATCCAATCACTTCCAAGCGGAATGCGAGAAGATGGATTTGTTGCAGGTAGTTATCACGTTATTGAAGTGGATGGAGAGATGTTCGTAATCTTATATTGGGATAGGGTATTATATTGGGAAAACTCAGCATCAGAATTTTTTGATGAAAGCTTTAAATATATGGATGGACAATTTGTAAAAACCGAAGAATTTGTGCTTGGTGAGCGCACAGATTGGCCTTCATTAAATTTTATTAACTGGATTCGTACAGAAAGAATTGAAGAAATGATAGCGAATCATCCAGATGTTATTATGTGGAATGAAAACTTTGGAAGTTGGTAAAAAATTCTATAAGCATTGCTTTAAAGTTCTATTAGTTCATTGTGTTTTAACCACTCCTATAGTAAAATTGTTATATTTACATATATCGACAAAATAGGAGTGGTTTTTGTGTACAAAAGAATATTTTTAAAAGGTGTTATTATTTTTATGATTTGTTTAGGGCTTAACAATAATTTATATGTAAATGCAAGCCTAAGTTTAGCAGGCAATGGCACAAGCAGTAGCCCATATCTAATAACAAACCAAGCAGATTTAATTAATTTATCAAGTGCAGTTGCAGCAGGTTATGATACGCATGGAAAATATTTTTTGCTCGCAAATGATATTCACCTAACAACTGCAATAAATCCAATCGGTACGCCAGCAAACCCGTTTATGGGTATTTTTTATTCTGTAGCAGGTTCGCCAAAATCTATACATAATTTAACTATTAACACAAATAGCGATTATTCTGCACTTTTTTCATTTGTGTTTGGTGCAAGAATAGAAAATATTAACTTGGTAAACGTGAATATAAGTGGAGGAGATTTAACTGCTGGGCTTGTTTCGCATGCTGTTTTAACAGAAATAAGAAATGTTTCTGTATCTGGAAATATCATTGGAGGTTATATAGTTGGCGGAATTGCTGCAATTGTAGAAGATACGCATATTATAAATTCTCGTTCTATGGCAAATATTTCGGGAGGTAGTATGGTTGGTGGGTTTATATCGGTTATGATGGGTGCTGATAGTCTTATACAATCATCTTTCTTTTACGGTGATGTTAATTCTTATAGAACCTCTTCAGATTTTGTGGCAGGAGGGTTTTTGGTTATTTTAGATGACGGAATTATTGAAGAAAGCTTTTCTTACGCATCAATAAACTCGCCAGTTCAAATTAATCAAGTTGGTGGATTTGCTTCTAATATTACTGGTGGAATTATAAGAAATTCGTATGCATCAGGCAAAATTGATGCAAATTATTCGGCGGGCTTTGTTTATAATTTTGTGAGCGGCATGATTGAAAACTCGTACTCTTCTGTAAGGGTTAGCGGAAATGCTTCTTATAGCGGATTTGTTTCACACGAAGATGATTTAGCAACTTTTGTAAACAACTATTTTGATGGGAGCATAAATGAAGATTCACTTACATCTACCAACGAAAATATTGAAGGTATAACTATGTTAACATCGTTTGAAATGACAGTAGGAGCAAGAGAGCACATGCTCGGTTTTTCAGAAACTACATGGAATTTTTCTCAAGGAAGCAATACAAAATTTTACCCGAGACTTAGAGTTTTTAACAATTCACATCACTCTCAAAGCAGTGCTGAGTTTGGAGTTTATTACAGTGTTAGATTTATGATACCTTTTGATATGGAAACACCTGATATAGGGCTAATTAATCAGCTTGTAACGCTCGGGCAAAATATTTTAGCACCAACACTTATGGGTGTGGATTCTGAGCTTTTTGTTGGTTGGTCGAGGACTGAAAATAGTACAGTTGCTGAGTTTTTAGGTAATCAGATAAGAAATATTTCGGAAAATCTTGTTTTGTATCCTGTTTTCTCACAGAGGCAAACTTTTAGAATTATATACACAAATTTAAACGCCGACGGTGGGCGTGCACCTATAGACGAAAATGAGTACAAAGAAAGCGATATTGCAGTAATAATGCCTAATGAAGGGCATTTGTTTAGGGCACTACATGAATTTGAGGGTTGGCGATGTGATGAAGGCAGGCTTTATCGCATAGGTGAAACTATCACCATAACAGGTAGTTTAAGGCTTAACCCTTCGTGGAGAAGCACAGCACCTACGCCACCGCCACAAATTATAAATAATTTTTTACAAAATGCGAATAGCAATAATTCAGAGGATTCATTTCTTAGGCTTGCAGAGTTATTGGGTGAATTAAGCATAATTAATTCTCAAAATATTGATAATCGAGTGAGAATTGAAACAGAAATCAGT
>WQZK01000042.1 GCA_009780765.1 Defluviitaleaceae bacterium | reverse complement strand
TGCAAAGTGAATGTGGTTATTAAGCATTGCCAAAATTTTCGAAGAGGTGTTGAAATGCCGCCTAAAAATTTTAACCGTCATCCAAATATTTTTAGAAATATTAATAATAGGCAACAGTATATGCCTAGAAATAACCAGCAACAGCACATGCAAAATATGCGCAGAAACAGCCATGGCCAGCAACAAAATATGCCTAGAAGTAACAATCAGCGTCAAGCACCACAATCTGGCAGAAGAACTATGCCAAATTTAAACAATTTGCCAACTTTCGAGCCATTAAAGGGAGAAACTCCACTTACTAATTGGACGCCAAAAGAACTGGAGCAAAATAATCAGCCAAGTAATAATTGGCCAAGTTTACCAAAATCTAATGGAATTGCATCTTACGAGCAAATAGATGAAAAAACAATGGAAGAAATAAGAAAAGTGATGGGTGGAAATGCTGAAACAAACACTGAAATAAATACAGTAGAAAATAACGTTACATCTGAAGATTTTTCTAAATTTATACAAAACGAAAGAAATGCATCGCTTTATTATAAGCATTTAGCGAGTGTTTCAAAAACCGCCGAACATAAAAAAATTCTTGAAAGTATAAGCCAAGAAAGCACTGCTCGTTCAGAAGAATTAAGCCAAATTTATCAAAACATGTATGGAAATTCTTATGAAATTAAAGACGTTAGGATAAACGACACAGTTGGCTTTGAAGATGGCTTAAGTTTAGCTATAGATACAGAAAGCAAAATAATTAAAGAACTTTTAGAACATTACAATACAGCAAACGAAGTACAAAGCAAAAAGATAATATTAATGATTAATAAAAAATTTTGCGATATAATTTCTTTAAAAATGTTGTATATCAAAAGCTTACAATAAAAACGGTTCGTAATAATTATTTTTTTGAGTGATGTTTATGCTTCCCATAGATAAGTTTGCGATTTGTTTATTAAAATCGTCAACATTGCCAAAAGGCAAGGCAATATCTAGAGAAACAATTTCGCCAAAATTAGAATTTTTTATAATATAAGAGTTTTGGCTTATGACTCTCATTAATTTATCGTAAAAAGTGTAGGGTAGTGAGGCTTCTAAAACGCTATAGTATCGCATTTCTACAAGCTGAGCATGAGAAAATGCGGCAGCAGCTGATTCGCGATAAGCTCTTGTTAAGCCACCAGCTCCAAGCATTACACCGCCAAAATAACGGGTGATATTTACGCCAACATTTGTAAGCTCTAAGCTTTTTATAACTTCCAAGGCGGGCTTTCCGGCTGTTCCGGATGGCTCGCCATCATCTGATTGTCTTAATATTTTTTGTGTTAGCCCTGTTGTGTAGGCAAAAACATTGTGGTTAGCGTCATTATATTCCCTTTTTAGGCGTGTTAAAGTAGCAACTAACTCGTTCTCTGTATCCGCCTTAAACGCTGTTGCAATAAATCGTGATTTTTTTATTATAATTTCGGTTGTGAACTCTTCGTATAGTGTGGTATATTTTTCTATCATAATATAAACTCCGCCATAACTATATTTGCCAAATCCATACCTTTTTCTGTTAAAAAAATTATGTTTTTGTGCATTTTTAAAAGCCCAAGAGCAATGTTTTTTTCGATAACATCTTTATAAATATCAAAATATTTACTTATATCAACTCCCGATGTTTTTCTAAGCCCCAAAAATATGCTTTCCTCCATGATGTCTTTTTCAGAGAGGGTTATAATGTTTTCTTTAGAATCCGTGGGGTTATTTATATATTTTTTTAAGTTGCTAGTATTAGAAAATCTAGTATTATCAAGCATTGAATGAGCATTGAGTCCAAAGCCATAATAATCATTCATTTCCCAGTACAAAAGGTTATGCTTAGATTCAAGCCCAAGCTTAGAAAAATTTGATATTTCGTATTGTTTATACCCATTTTCTTCAAGAAGCTTCTTTGCAAGGTGGTACATTTTTCTGTCGAGGGCTTCGTCTATACTATCGTAGAGATCGAAAAAATGAGTGCCTTCCTCAATTATAAGGCTATATAAGGAAACATGTTCAGGGTTTAGACTAATAACTTGCTCCAAGGTTTCTTGCCACATTTCCAAAGTTTGGTTAGGAAGTGCGAACATTAGGTCGATACTTATATTATTAAATCCAACGCTTCTAGCATCTTGAAAATTCCTTAAAAAATCCTCAAGCGAGTGGCTACGTCCAAGCGTTTTTAAAAGCAAATTCTGCCATGCTTGAAGCCCAATACTAAGCCTATTTATGCCCATTTTCTTAAGATTTTTAAGCATTTCTAAAGATAGTGTTTTGGGATTTGCTTCGATTGTAATTTCTACGCTTTCGCTTAAATTAAATTTTGATAATTCTAGCATGACCTCTTCGATGTAAGACGATGGCAAAATAGTTGGTGTTCCCCCACCTATAAAAATTGAGGCTATTTGACTGTTACTCTTTTGCCTAGCTGCCCTTATTTCTTCAATGAGAGCATTTTTGTACGCTTCAAAATACCCTTCATGCGAAGCAAAAGAAATAAAATCGCAGTACAAGCATTTTTTAACACAAAATGGGATATGAACGTAAATGCCAATTTTTTTCATATTATTTTTTCCCTTCAAATTTGCAAATATTATTGTAATTGCACCAAGAGCAATCTTCTTCCTCAAACGGGTTTGCTGAAATATCACCCGATATAATTCGCTCGCCTGCTTCTTTAACTTTCGATGCTGCAAGCTCGAGTTTTTCTAAAAATTCTTCATACCCAACGCGAAATCCCTTAGAAGGCAAGGCTTTGCCATCACCATCTAAAGCCGAAATAACATTCTCATCAGAAAGCACAAGTCCAGACATTTTAAATTTTTCTAAAATCATGCCCTCTATATCTTTTTTCGCATTTTTATAATCAATGTTAATTATTGGGTCGTTTATTTTAAAATACAAAACACCGCCCGGCATAATTTTGTAGTCTGCCTTGATTATATCTTTTCCGTTTTCAAGTATGCTTTTCATGTAAACCAAAAGTTGCAATTGCATACCATTTTCAACATCTTTTAGCTTAAATTCTTTGTTGCCCGATTTATAATCTATAATTTTTATATACGATTTTTCGCCATATTCAAACGTATCTATTCTATCAATTCGACCAGTTAGTGAAAACTTGTGATTTTCATTTATTTCTAGCGAGATTCCTTTTATTTGTGATTTTGCACCACCGAAGTCAACTTCATCGCCATACGGCTTAAAATTGCCACTTTTTATGTGCTCTGAAAGTGCCCATATAGAACGTTTAGCGATTTTTAATGCTCTTGCAAAAGTGTAAGCATTTTTTTCATCGCTAAAAAACAAGTCGGTCTTAAGTTCTTTTTGAACTATAGCAAAAGCTTCTTCAGCATAAAAATTTATTTGTTCTTTAGAAATATTTTTCCATTCGATATTATCTTTTTGCAATAGGTGTGAAAATTCTTCTAAAACATCATGAAATAAATTACCTAAGTCAAGCTTTTTTATGCGATATTCTTCACGTTCTATTGCTTCTAAATTGTGCCTTACAAAATAAGCAAATGGGCAACGCAGGTACTTTTCAATTCGAGATACAGATGTTTTAATATCGGCCTTATAAACGGTTTCAATTGCATTTTGTGAAAGTATTTCTTTTTTCTTTGAACTTATATATTTTTCGATTTTTGGGGCGTACTCTTGCGATTCTAAGAACCATCTTGTAAGTTCATCATGTTCATTTTTGGTAATTTTTTCAATGGATCTTTCAAGCATAGCATTGGGTGAAGATATTTCTATGATTTTTCTATCTTCTTCGGTAATTTTAGAATCTATAAACAGTTTATTTATTCTTTGTATAGTAGAAGAAACAAACAGCGATTTGCCATTTGTATCACTTAAAGAACAGCTTAAAACAAGTAGTTTTTCGGGCTTTGTAAGTGCTTGGTAAAGTGTAAAGTTATCAAACAACATTCGGGTTTTAGAATCAGGTGCGATTTCTAGGCTTGTGTCTTTGATGTATGCTCGCTCATCGTCAGTAAAAATGCCTTTCTCTGATGCAATTTGTGGAAACAAGCCCTCGTTTGCACCCAAAATAAACATGGCTTTAATACTAGAAAGCCTTGTTCTAACTAGGTCGCCCACGATTATTCTGTCTTGCGAGGTTGGTATCGAGCCCATGTTAAGCGAGAAAAAGCCAGCATCTAAAATTTCGGCAAACTCTTTGATAGGCATGGATACATTGCCCATTATTTCCACCAATTTTTCAAATAACGACTTAACTATGTCCCAAATTTGAAGGTGTTGTCCGCCTAAAATATTCAATTTTTCGCCCACATTTATTTTGGCTAGAAAATTATATACTTTTATGGAAAAGTCTTTTACAGATAATTTTTTTGTAAGCTTTATGCCATCATTAAAGCCTTGCAACATATCCATAATTTTATTTTTTATTTCGTGAATATTATTAAAGTCAAAAATGCTTTTATCTTGCTTAAAGCCATAATACCACTCGCTTTGCTCCCATTTATAGCCCCTTATTCCATAAGAAATTATATAGTTTTCAAATACGTCTATTTCTTCTGATGGTATTTGAGTCATACCTGTTCGCAAAAATCTTAATATGCTATCGGTCGACCAATTTCCAACATATATCCCAAGCAGTGAACGAATAAGTTCAACCAAAGGGCTACCCAAAACATCATTATTTTTATCAATAAAAAATGAAAAATCATACAGCTTAAAAATGGGGTGGATTAAATTTTCATACAAAGAAATATCGGATGTTATAATTGCAATATCATTATATTCCCAGCTGTTTTCGCGAACTAAATATGTGATATAGTCAGCCAAAAAAACAACCTCTTCATATCTATTTTTTGCAGCATATGTTTTTACTCGCTTATTTTTTTCATCATATTGCTTGGAAGAATAATTAAAATATTGTGTTTCTAAAAACTTAAGCTCTGGGCTGTTTTCGTATCTATAAAGAGTTTTTAAATTTTTTGCAGGCTCTACTTTAACACCTAAGTCTTGGGCTATTTTAATAATTTTTTCTTTGGTTTCTTTGGTAGTGTTTGAAAAAATATCGTTCTCGCCTATCGCAAGTGCAATATTAACTCGCTTAACCTTTGCAAGTAGTGCCTTTATAACATTTAGTTCTTGCGGAGTGAAAGCCGAAAACTCATCTATCCAAACCTCGGTGTTTTCTAAAAAGTTGGATTCAAAAATTTTTTCAGCTAAAATATCTAAGGTTTCGTCAGTAGAAATATAGTTTTCGCCTAAATATTCTAAAAACTTATTGTAAATAAGCCCTAAATCTTTTATTTTTAAGGCTAATCTTTCATTATTTTGTGTATTTTCTAAAAGCTCGGTTATAGAAATGTTATATTCGTAAAATTCGGTTATGGTTTCTGCAATTTTTTCTATAAAACCTTTTGTGATGTTTGGATTTTCATAATACACAAATTCGTTCTTTAATTCATTTATTATTTTCCTAAGAAGAATAAATTTGCCTGTGTCTTCTAAAATTTTACCAGCCTTAAGCCCTGTTTCAGAAAAAACATAATATGCAAGGCGTTTAAAGCTTAAAACATGAATATCCATGATTGCAAAAAGCCCCGACTTCTCTAAAATATTTTTTTCGGACTGAATAGAAAACTGTTCAGGCACTATATAAATAAGCGAAGAATCAGCATTTTTATTATTTTCAACAATTTCATTTAAGCAAACGGTTGTTTTGCCGCTACCGCTTCTTCCTAGTATAAATCTAAGACTCATAAAATCACCCTCGTATTACAATTATAACATAAATAGTCCTAGTTGTTAATATGATGTATAAAGCTAATTTTAAAAATTCAAGGAGGATTATCATGAAAGGCTCTAAAATCATGGTTTTAAAGATGAGCGAAATAATTAAAGCACTTATATTTGCGGGTATAGGAATTATTATAATTATTTTGCTTGTTGTTTTGTTTTCGTCAAGGTCGGGAAGCGACGAGCACGAACACGAGCAAGAGCTAGAACAAACGCAAAGTCATTTCACACCGGGTACATATTATTCAGTTATACCGCTTAGAGATGTTGGCGATATTTCGGTTTCGATTATTGTTTCAGAAGATGAGATACTAGATATAATTTTGAATGATTTTTCTGAAACACACCAAGCATTTTACCCACTTATAACGGAGGCGATGGAAGTTTTACGTGACGGGATTTTGGAAAACCAAAGCACAGATAATATAGAAATTTCGGAAGAAAAAGTGTTTACAAAGCAAGTTTTATTAAATGCAGTTAATGATGCGATTGCAAGTGCAGTGCGTGAATAGTGAGAGTATAAGAGTATAGAGTATATAAAACGTCTTTTTGAAAAATCAAAGAGACGTTTTGTTTTACATAAAACTCTGGATGGTTTCGTTGTTCTTGTGGTTTGCTCAAATGAAAGCACGGGACTTCTTGCAATAGAGTTGTTCCGAAATTAGAAAATATAAGCTAAGAACGTCATTGCGAACCCCTGTAAGGGGTGAAGCAATCCATGCTTTTTTCCATATTTCGGTGATTGCATGGATTGATTCGTCGTACTTCGTACTCCTCGCAATGACTTTTTACTCCTGTTTCGCTACATGTCTATTGACGAGCTGCAAGCGAGTATTTCTTATTGCCATGCCGTCATGCCGTTTAAGACACGGCATCCCATCTGTAAAGCAAGATAGATTTGAGGTTTGAGGATGATATTTGAATTCGAATATCGTCCTTTTTTTTAATTTCAAGTGGATTTTATTTTTTTCGCTTGACATAGTGTGTAAGAGGGTGTAAGATATAGGAGTTATCTAAATATAATATATAATTTTTGAGGTGAAATGTTTTGGGTAAGCATACTTTTTTTGTGCTTCTAGCTTTAACTTTTGTGTGGATTGTATTAATGGAGGCACTAACGTGGCAAAACTTAGCAATAGGGATGCTTGCGAGCATGGCTTGCATGCACTTTGGAAGCAAGTTTTTGCCGTATAGCGAAATTTCTAACATAAACTTTTTTAAACTAGCAACGTACCCTTTTTATTTGATAGGGCAGATTTATGTTTCGGGCTTTTATGTAATAAAAGTTATATTAACTGGTGCAGAAATTGATATTGTTACATTAAAAACAGAAATTTCTTGCGAATCTCTTAGAATAATGCTTGCACATTCGATAACAATAACGCCGGGTAGTATACTTTTAGATTTTAAGGACGAATTTTTAACTATACTATGGATTAGAGATAAGAATAAATCAGGTGACGAAAAAACAGCAGATGAATTTTTAAAGCAAAAACTTGAAAGACGACTATTAAAAGCAGAGAAAGCGGATTAAGAAGGGGATTTTGATGGAACTTGTATTATGGGCTATGATTATATTTTTAGCATGTTACATTGTCAGAGTTGTTAAAGGTCCAACAATATGGGACAGACTTTTGGGCATGAACTTGATTTCTGCCAAAATTATTATGATTATTATTATATTTGCATCAATGAATAATACGGGATACTTGCTTGATTTTGCAATAATTTATTCGTTATTTGGCTTTATTGGTACAATTTTTATTGCATTATTTTTGTCGAAACAAAAGCTTGGCAGAAGGAGAGGAAAAAAGTAAATGTTTGTACTGCAAATCATTGGGAATATACTTATTGGAGTAAGCGTTGCCTTTATGGCATTGGGTGTTTTTGGTATTTTTAAGTTTGATGATTTTTATAAGCGTGTTTTGATTGTTTCTAAAATTGATACAGTTGGGATGCTAACGCTTATAATTGGATTAATGCTTAGACATGGATTTAGCTTCTTTTCGGGCAAGCTTTTGCTTATTTGGATTATAATGATTGTTTTAAGCCCATTAGTTGCACATATTGTTTTAAAGGCTTCGTTTCAAGCTGGGTATAGGCTTGATGGAGAAATTATTGAACCCAAAGAATTAGAAGATTTAAACGAAAACGAAGAGAATATTGAGGAGTAGATACAAGTCATGGAAATAACACAAATATTACTTGCAATTTGGCTTTTTGTTGCTTTGTTCATAGTTTTTGAATCAAGAGTTTATAGAATTATTATTTATTTCGGAATTTTTTCGCTCATAAGCTCAGTTATTTACTTGTTTATGGGTGCACCCGATGTTGCAAAGGGCGAGGCCGCTGTAAGTGCATTTGCAACAATATTTTTTATCATTTGTGCAGAGAAATACTATGTTAATAAGGCTGATGTTTTAACAGAAAAAAAACCGAAATTTAATAAAGGGCGTTGGATTACAAAAATTGTTTTACCGCTTTTGTTTGTAGGCGGTTTGTTTATGCTTTTTATGCAATTTATACCAGAAATAGGCGAGATAAATACTCAGCTTAAAGACCAATATTTAGCTAGATTTATGACTGATGTTGGTGGAGAAAATGCAGTTACAGCGATATATCTAGGATATAGAGTTTATGATACACTTTTTGAGGCTTTAATATTAGTTATAGTTGTTGTTGCGGTTGCCCATGTTTCGTGGTATGAAAAAGGCGATTCAGTTACAGACGGGTACCACAGCGAAATTGAGAATTACAATACTGCAATTTTTACTATGAGAATTATTTGGCCTATAATACTTTTGTTTGGGGTATACCTTATTATGAATGGACATATTTCGGCTGGTGGAGGCTTCCAAGGCGGGCTTGCAATTGCGTGTTTCTTTATTTGCCGTTACATGATTTATGGTATATATGATATACCTATAAAAAAAGTTATTAGACTTGAAGAGCTAGTTTTTTTAAACATAATAATAATGGCAATTTTGGCAATATTCTTAGGGGCAGAAAACTTTATTGTAGAGCGTTTTCCAGTTGACCGAGGCGTGTATCAAACCATATACTTATTGATTATGAATATTTTGATAGGGCTTAAAGTTGCTTGTGGTTTCTTTATATTGTTTTATAGGTATATTGCAATAGAAAGGCTAGATATAGTGCAGAAAAGAAACTCGAAAAGGGAGAAATAATAATGGATTTTTTAAGAGATTTTTTTACTTTAAATATGTTTGCAATAATATTGTTTTTTATAAGCTTTTTTGGCATTATCACAAGTAGAAATATTGTTAAATCTATAATATTTATAATGTTATTGCAAACGGCAGTTATTGTGTTTTGGCTTTCTATTGGTACAGATTCTGGAACTAGACCTCCTATTATTTACAATACAGAATATTTGGAAAATATTTCAGAAATTGTTGACCCTGTTCCGCAAGCATTAATGCTAACGGCAATAATTATAGGGATTTCTGTTTCGTCAGTTCTTTTAACAATGTTAAACTCATTATTTAAAAAGCATCATACGGCGGATTGGGAAACTATGACGCAAATGGTTCATGAGGAGGCAATAAAACGATGTTAACCTTTCTCGTAATAATACCAATTTTAATAGCAGTTTTTCTATTTGCTTTTCATCTTAAAAAAACTGTTAGAATTATTGCAATGCTTGCACAGGCGGCGTTTGTTGCCTTTGCATTTAATCTATTTTTAACAACTAGATACGAGCCAAGAACCACATTTGTAGGCAACTATTATGGTACGTTGGGTATAATTTTAAGGGCCGACAACTTGGCAGCAATATTTATTTTGCTTACAACGGTTATATTTCTTGTTGTAGGATTTTACAGCTTAAACGAGCGAAATAGCCGAACGTTTTGGTTTTTACTATTCGTTCTAGAGGCATCTCTTATCGGTTTATTTTTATCGCAAGATTTTTTTAATGTATTTGTGCTTGTAGAAGTTGGCACGGTTGTTGCCACAGTTCTTTTGATGTATGACAGAAAACGCAGAGATAATTTTTCAGGAATGTTATTTTTAATGGTAAACATTGTTGCCATGCAGTTTTATCTTTTAGGTCTTGGTTATATTTACAAAATAACAGGTGCTTTGGATATGAATGTTGCAGCTCAAGTTTTAAGAGAAACAGATACTCAACAATTAATCTTGCCATACGCACTTATTATGACGAGTATTGCAGTAAAATGCTCGCTCTTACCAACGCTTACATGGCTACCAAAAGTTAATTCTATGACTGGGGCGAGGTCTTCTATTGCGGCTATTATGTCGGGCCTTCAAATTAAGGGTGGAATTTACCTTTTTATACGCATGCACAGCATTTTTGATGAGTTTGTGTCTCAAACCATAGCTTCGGAATTATTTTTAATAATAGGCATTATAACGGCAATTTCGGGCATTATACTCGCACTTAGCCAAACTAATATTAAGTTGATTTTAGCATACAGCACAATTGCACAAGTTGGG
>WQZK01000041.1 GCA_009780765.1 Defluviitaleaceae bacterium | reverse complement strand
TCATTGCGAGGAGCGAAGCGACGAAGCAATCCATGTAAAAAACAAAATATAGAATTAGGAGCGACTTTTATGAGAAAAACAAAGAAGCCTATAATTATAATGCCATTGCCTATTATGCCTTTTAGTGGAGATCCCCCTGCTGGTGAATGGCCCCCTGATAATGGAGATGGTTAATATTAGTAAAATACATTTAAGGGGGACTAGTGATGACGGAAAGAATGAAACAGTTAAGGAAAATGTTTCTTACTTTAAATTCAACATACGATGTTGAGTTAATGCAGGAAATACAAGAAGCATTTGAAAAGTATTTAAAAACAGACGAAGATAGCGAGTTTAAAACATTAGATAATACAATTCATTTGCTTAAAGGCTTGATTAATTATGAAGAAACTAATAATATTAAATCTTCTTATGAGCTGATATTACCAATGTTATATAATTTAGAGTTTGGTAAAAATATTGAACGTTTAAAGTTTAATTACAATAGAAAATTACTAATTTTCAGCATTTCAATATGTAATGATTATAGACAATCTCTTGGCATTTTAAATGCAATAGAAAATAGTCTTGAGCTTTATCCAGAAGGAAAAGAAGCTGAAGAGGGTTTCAAAAGAGATATGTACATACGAATAACGAATAGACTTTTGCATGCTAAAGGGCTTGAAAAGCTTTCAAAAAATGAACTTATTGAAGTTGAAGCTTTGTTTAAAAAGTATGTAAAGAAAGCCAAAATTCTTTGTGTTGATGAAGAGTATTTTAATTGCCTTTCAATTTTAATAGCTAGAGAAGGGCTTTTTAATGGCAAAAAAGAAACTATGGAAACGGGAACCTATATGGCTCGTGCACTTAGAGAATCAAGATTACAAGCCTATCTAGATAAAAGTTTATGTGAATATAGAGCATTGCCAACTTTAATAGATGAGCCATTAACTGAAAAAGAAAAGTTTGGTATAATGCTCAGAGATTTGCGTTTAGGTAGAAAATTAAGTATTGGAGAGTTCGCTGGCATGATTAGCCTTTCGCCCGGAACTATACGAGCTTTTGAGTATGGAATGGATTTTCCAAGACTTCCAACGTTAGAGAGAATTTGCGAAGCGTTTGACATTACTGAAGATTATTTTAAGCAAGATATTTCAATTGTGTATAAAAAAGCAACAGAATAACTCTGTTGCTTTTTTATATTTCTATTTCTAGGAGTCGTCATTAGAGTTGTAGCAAAACGAGCCCCTGATTGTCATTGCGAGGGTTCTAGTCATTATAAGAGTAGTACATGTTGCACCCGAACCGGGAACCCAAAAAAGCCTGCTTTTTTGGGTAGGGGAGCAATCCAGTGCAAGAGCTATAAAATGCATTATAACATAAATATAGAATAAGACTTTTAAGTTCTCACACTGGATTGCTTCGGGCTTGGCACTTACGAAAGGCAACATAAATATGCCCTCGCAATGACGAACAGAAGTGTATCTCTTTTTCGTTTTGCTACTACAAATTATATAAGGGCGTACTATGTACGCCCCTTTGTGTAAATATTATTAATTTATGCGTTATCAATTTTAGCCATGTGAGCAGCCAAGTCAACAACTTTGCAAGAGTAGCCCCACTCATTGTCATACCAAGCAATTAGCTTAACAAAGTTATCGTTTAGAGAAATCCCAGCAGCAGCATCAAATACCGATGTTTGAGGCTCGCCAATAAAATCGCTCGAAACAACCGCATCTTCAGTATAGCCTAAAATGCCTTTAAGTTCGCCCTCAGAAGCTTTTTTAACCGCTTGCTTAATTTCTTCATAGCTTGCTGGTTTTTCTAGCCTACAAGTTAAATCTACAACAGAAACGTTAGCCGTTGGCACTCTAAACGCCATGCCTGTAAGTTTGCCGTTAAGCTCTGGAATAACTTTTCCAACAGCTTTAGCCGCACCAGTTGTAGAAGGTATTATATTTACAGATGCTGCACGGCCGCCGCGCCAGTCTTTATTAGAAGGACCGTCTACAGTTTTTTGCGTTGCCGTCATAGCGTGAACCGTTGTCATAAGACCTTCTGCAATGCCAAAATTATCTTGAATAACTTTAGCTAAAGGTGCAAGACAATTCGTTGTGCAAGATGCGTTTGAAACAATGTTCATCGAAGACTCATATTTATCATGATTAACGCCCATAACAAACATAGGCGCATCCGCACTTGGAGCCGAAATAATTACTTTTTTTGCTCCACCTTTAAGGTGCAAAGAAGCCGTTTCAATCGTTGTGAAAACGCCAGCAGATTCAACAATATACTCAGCATTAGCAACCGACCAAGGTATCTCTTCTGGATTTCTGAAATTAAAAACAGAAATTTCATTACCATTTACAACTAGCTTATCGCCCTTGATAGAAACTTCACCCGAAAATCTGCCATGCACCGAGTCGTATTTAAGCATGTACACCATGTAATCAAGGTCTATAAAAGGATCGTTAATAGCAGTAATTTTAACATCACTTCTCGAAAGTGCAATTCTAAATACCAACCTGCCAATACGCCCAAAACCATTTATCCCAATATTCACCATATTGATTCCTCCTAAGTTTTACTAATCTCACTTTAAAACAACTTTGGCAGAGGGAAGCCTCGACTACGTCGGAGGCGTTTTGACCGATAGGCAAAGATGATTTTAAATGAGGATTTGTAACGTTTATACAACTAGTATATCACAAAATCAATCTGTTTTAAAGTATTTTTTAAAGATTTATACACTAAATTTTATTAATTTCATCACAGATTCTACTTTTTTACGTTCTTTTTCATCCATGCTATCTAGTATAACACTAAGCATCAAATCGCGTTGCTCGTTTGAAATAGGCTCGCCTTGCTTTAAAATGGTATTGTATTTTGAAAAAATTTGCAAGGCCTCAATAGTTGATTTTCCTTGTATTTCTGTATGCATATTTTTTATTGCCTCAAGTTTTTCAGGCTCAAGATTTGCAAATGCCTCGTTTTTTAAAATTTCACTAAAATTATTAGGCAATCTAATCACTCTCCATCACTTTTATTAAATCTATAGTTTCTTTTGTGTTTATTATTTTTATAAACATATCTATAATTTGTTGTTTATTTTCGTCAACATGTGGCTTAATTGCTATAAGCATATCTTTGGGCGAATGGCTTTTGTTTTCAAATGCTTCATAATTTGGCACTGAATATTTTTGTATGATACTTTTAGCCTCTATTACCTTAATAAGTGGTGCCAAAACTTTTTGGTGCCTGTCGCTAAGGTAAGGAATTGCAACCTTTATCGCTTTAATTTCTGGTGAAATAAGCCTTTCGTCAAAATATTTTTCATTTTTGTTGGTTTCCATAAAAAACACACCTCTATTTATTATAGTAGGTGTGCTTTAAAATTATAACATAATAATTAATTATTTAACTAAATCTAAAATACTATCCTTTGGTTGAGCACCCATAATTTTTTTATTAAGAACACCATCTTTAAAAGAAATGATTGTTGGTATACTCATAACCTTAAATTCTCTTGCAATTTCAGGACTTTCATCTACATTAACTTTGTAAATTTCAATTTCAGTATGTTCTTTTGCAATTTCTTCAATTACAGGCATAACCATTTTGCAAGGGCCACACCAGTCTGCATAAAAGTCAACAATTATTGGCTTTGTAGCATTGCTCACTATATCCTTAAAATTCTCGTTGTTAAGAGTTTTAATTTCCATTCTAAACACACTCCTTAATTATTTGTTCTATCTATATTATACCACATTTCTAAACTAAAATCAATATTTTTTTTCGGCAATATTTTGCAATTTTACTTATCGTTTTTGAAAACGAGAAGCAAAATACATATGTTTCACGTGTTTTGCTGCGAAGCTTGAAATTACGATAAGTTATTTTGCATATTCGCTAATTTTCGTCCTGCATCTCTGTCATATGTTTCCAAAACCTTTTCCTCATAAGATTTGTTCTAAGCTTTAAGTTTGTTCGCTCTTTTATTGCAATTGTTTCATAAAAATTTTTCCACATTTGCCTATAACCAAGCTCATTTTCCGATTCTTTTGGCAGCTCTAAACTTTCTACAGAAATTATATCAAACTCTTTATCTTTGTACACTAAGGCTGCCTTAAAATTTTCATCGTATATCATAAAGTTTTCTTCAGAAAATCTATCTGTAAAATGCGGAGCAATAAATGGTAAAATGAAATATTTGCAATCAATCTTAGCAATTAATACCCCATCATAATCAGAAAAACGCACAAAACCAGTATACATATGAGCATCGTATAAAATGCGTTTCTCAGCTGTTAAAGCAACCGAAACAACAGGCTCTGTAAGAACATTGTGAGTATTAGCACCTGCCTGATACCCAAAAAACAAATAATCATAAATAATCATTTCTTTATTTGGATACTCGCCTATAAAAACAGTTTCAACAAGTTTTAAAGAGTATGTCGAAATTTTTTCTTTAATAGATTGCCTAACTTTTTGAGCTTTTTCAATGTCTGTATAAACTGTTATTTCTTTGTTTAAAGTTGGTTGATAATTATCCTCACTAACTATTAAAAAAGGGCGTTTTTTGCTATAAAATACGTCATATATAGCGGTATAAAAACCTTGCAAACTTCCATCATAAATATACAGGCTATCACCTTGTTTTGCTACTTTTGAGTAAGACAAAGAACCGCCTCCTTCTATTAATCCCACTTTAAAACAGATGTTTACGGAGCGAAGCCTCGACCACGTCGGAGGCGATTTGAGCGACAGTAAACTCTGATTTTAAATGAGGATTAATGTCAATAGATTTTGGAGCATTATCAAAAAGGCTTAGCTGCTCTACACCAAAGCTATAAATACTAGGGTCTATAAGTGTTTTTGCCGTAATTTCAGGCGTTGTTATAATTCCACGAAGCTCATCTGCCGTAATTATAAAAAACCTTGCCCTCTTTAAAACCGCACCTATTTTTTTGAGGTTTAGCATGGTTAACTTCGAGTGTCTGCGTGCAATTATTATTCTTTTAGCCGATGTTGGCCCAATACCTGGAACCCTCAAAAGCTCTTCAAAAGAGGCACGATTAACATCAACAGGGAAAAAATGCAGATTATTTAACGCCCAGTTGCACTTAGGATCTACAAAAGGGTTAAAATCGGGATTTTCTTCGCTCAAAATTTCATCCGCTTTAAAATGATATTGCCTAAGCATAAAATCTGCCTGATAGAGCCTATGTTCACGAAGAAGCGGCGGCTTAGTATCAATTGCAGGTAACATTTTGTCTTCAAGAGTAGGTATATAAGCCGAATAAAACACACGCTTAAGCGAGTATTTATTATACATACCCTCAGAGAGTTTAACAATTTGATAATCAGATTCGGGGCTTGCCCCTATTATCATCTGCGTGCTTTGCCCAGCATTTGCAAACTTTGGAGCATGTTTGTAAAGAGCAAGCTCTTGCTTGTTTTGCTTGGTACCTGTTGCAATATATCCCATTGGCTTAAAAATTGCTTTTCTGTCTTTATTAGGAGCAAGGCGGTTTAAGCTTGCTTCGCTAGGAAGTTCTACATTAACGCTTAGTCTATCCGCCAAAATGCCCAATCTGTATACCAAATCGGACGATGCTCCCGGTATAGTTTTTGCGTGAATATAGCCATGGAATTTATACTCATACCTCAAAATTTCTAAAGTTTTGATGATTTGCTCCATCGTATAGTCAGCATTTTTCATAACTCCGCTTGAAAGAAAAAGCCCCTCGATGTAATTTCTTCTATAAAATTCGATAGTAAGTTCGGAAAGTTCTTTCGGTGTAAAAGCCGTGCGCTGCACATCATTACTACTTCGGTTTACGCAGTATTTACAATCGTATATGCAATGGTTTGTGTACAAAACTTTTAAAAGGGAAATGCACCTGCCATCAGCAGAAAAAGCATGGCAACAACCCGCTGGAACGGTATTTCCAATACCATTTAAATTCTTACGATTAGAACCCGAAGAAGTACACGCCACATCATATTTAGCACTATCTGCAAGTATTGTAAGTTTTTCTGCTACATTCATGTGCGCGCCTCCTCTGCGAATAAATGTTCTTGTTTTTTATTATAGCACACAAATTTATTTTTGTAAAGCATTTTTTTATAAAAAAAATTTATTCAAAGAAAAATAATTCTTCAAATCTTTTATCTAGAGCAATACAAAGAATAAGAGCCAACTTTGCGGTTGGGCAAAATTGCCCTGTTTCTATTGAGCTGATGGTGTTTCGTGATACCCCAACCATTTCAGCCAAAGCAGTCTGTGAGAGATCTTTTTCAGCTCTCGCTACCTTTAGTTTGTTTTTTAATACGATTTCATCTTTCATTTTAGCCCCACCACTCTTGTAGAATCCCTATATCCCTTACAAATAAAATAATGCCGCCGATTCCAAGTAATCCAAAGCAAATTGCGGCTATCAAGTATCTTTTCTGCTTCAAAACACGATATTTAGCTAAAAATTCTCCAAACCAAGAAGCTGAAATTACTGAAGATAAAGCATATATAGCAAGTGTTTGCCAAGTAATTAAAGACAACATAAGCAAAGGAAAACCTACTACTTCTATGCCAAAATAGCTACCTTTCTTTGCCCCTTGAGCTATTGCATGCTCTATGCCCTCATCATGTTGCAATTGCCTACTCTTTGCCAAGATTTCTTCTTTGCGGTTACTATTATTGTTTTCTGTTGAATTGTTCATAATAAAATTCCTCCAAGCTTTATATTCATTTTGACAAGTTTTGTTGTCAATACAATTATATCACATACCAAGTTCACTTGTCAATCATTAATTTTTTAAATAAAAAACAGACCTTTTAGTAAGGTCTGTTTTTATAATTATTTAACCTAAAACACCTGCTGGAAATAAAGCTCTAAACTCATCACCAGTAATTTTTTCTCTTTCTATCAACAACTTAGCTGAAGAATGCAAAAGCTCAATATTCGCAGTCAAAATTTCTATAGCCTTTTTATAGCTTCCTTCAACAAGGTTTTTAATTTCAGAGTCTATTAAAGATGCAATTCCCTCGCCATAATTTCTAGTTTGGGCAAAATCTCTACCGATAAACACTTCATCATTATCATTTCCAAACTGGATAGGGCCTAAAGCATCACTCATACCGTATTTTGTAACCATATTCCTAGCCATTGCCGTTGCCCTTGCTATATCATTAGACGCACCCGTTGTTATATCCTCAATAACAATAAATTCAGCAGCACGCCCACCTAAAAGTGCAATAAGCTCTTCTTGCATATGCTTTTTAGAAAGATACATTCTATCTTCTCCCGGAAGCGGCATAGTATAACCACCTGCCATGCCCGTTGGAATTATAGAAATAATATTTACAGGGTCTAACTCCTTGCAAAGCTCATGAATAATTGCATGGCCCGCCTCGTGGTAAGCCGTGATAAATTTTTCTTTATCACTAACAACTCTCGATTTCTTTTCTGTACCAACGCCAACCTTGATTATTGCACGCCTAACCTCTTCCATCTCAATAACCTCTTTGCCTGAACGAATAGCCAAAAGTGCCGCTTCGTTTAGGAGATTTTCAAGATCTGCCCCAGTAAAACCAGAAGTTGTTTGAGCCACCATGCTAAGGTCTAAATTTTCTGCAATTTGTTTGTTTTTTGCATGTACTCTAAGTATTTGCTCGCGTGCCTTAACATCAGGTCTGCCAACAACAACACGTCTGTCAAATCTACCCGGCCTTAAAAGTGCTGGGTCTAAAACATCTGGCCTGTTTGTTGCAGCCATAACAATAATTCCTTCATTAACGCCAAAGCCATCCATCTCAATTAAAAGCTGGTTTAGTGTTTGCTCGCGCTCATCATGCCCACCACCAAGACCTGCACCACGCTTACGACCAACGGCATCAATCTCATCTATAAAAATAATACAAGGCACGTGCCTTTTTGCTTGCTCAAACAAATCTCTAACACGAGAAGCACCAACACCAACAAACATCTCAACAAAATCTGCACCCGAAACTGTGAAGAACGTGGCATCTGCCTCGCCAGCAATAGCTTTTGCAAGAATTGTTTTACCCGTTCCCGGTGGTCCTGCTAAAAGTATACCTTTTGGTATTCTTGCACCAATATCAATATATTTTTTTGGCATTTTAAGAAAATCAACAATTTCTTTAAGTTCCTCTTTCTCTTCTTCAAGCCCAGCAACGTTTGCAAATGTATATTTTTTCTTATCATCAACCAACATCCTAGCTCTACTTTTGCCAAAATTCATGGCCTTAGAATCAGAGCCGCCGCCCTGTGCACGGTTTATGTTAGCAATCATAAAAAGCATCATAACAACCATTAAAATTGGCATAAGTAAAATTTGGAACCAAGCACCAATTCTTGATGGTTCTGATGTTGTAACAAGCAAATTATGTTCATTAATTGCGTTATTAACTATGCCCGAAAACTCATCCATCCAAGGAATTACAACGGTTTCAACACGTTCAACCGTCTGCCCTCTATCGTTTATAGAACGGAAAAAAACTCTTGCCCTGCCCGTTCCTGCAACATCTGCCGAGCCTATAATTTCAATCCTATCAACATTATTTTGATTTATATCATGCACAAGATTTGCGTATGTGTAACTTTCGGCTCCGCCAGAAGTTCCCCTAAAAAACATAACAAATAACACTATTAAACCAAGCATTATTGCAAATCTTAAAAATGCTCCTCTGTTATTAACATTTTGTTGCTGCAAATTATTTCCCTCCTTAATCTATAACTACTCCGATATACGGTAGATTTCTATATTTTTGGTCATAATCCAAGCCATAACCTATAACAAATTTATCAGGAATTACAAAGCCTGTATAGTCGATTTTTATGCCCTCAACAACTCGCCTTTCGGGCTTATCTAAAAGTGTGCAAACTTTTAATATGTTAGGTTCTTGATTTTTTAGATGTTTAATTAGATGCGAAAGAGTTCTTCCTGTATCAACAATATCTTCAACAATAAGAACATTTTTGCCCGTTATCGGCTGTTCTAAATCTTTTAAAAATTGTATTACTCCGCTAGACTCTTTGCCTGCACCGTAGCTTGAAATGTCCATAAAATCAAGTTCTATATCACAATCAAGTTTTTTGGCAAGGTCTACCATAAACATTACCGAGCCTTTTAATATACCAACCAATGTAAAAGATTCGCCATTAAAATCTCTTTTTATCTCAGTTGCAAGCTCTTCAATTCTTTTTTCAATTTCGGCTTGGCTAATAAGTACGTCTATATTATGTTGCATTTGTTAGTTTCCTCCAAATTCCAATATAAATTTTATCTTCTGTTTCATATTTTGTAGAAACAAGTTTGCTTTCAAAACTTTCATCAAAAATACAAAAAATATTACTATTTTCATCTGAAATTACAAGCATTTTGTCTCTTTTTTCTCGCGGAATTTTGTTATCTATAAAATAATCTTTTAGCTTTTTAGATTTATAAAGTCTATCTCCAGTTTCACGATGCCTTATAAAAAGCTCACCACCTATCATTGTATCATAATTAAGGCTAATAAAACAAGTGTTTATATAATTTTCTTTTTTGAAATTTTTATTAAGAGAAAGGCTTATAAAATATGAAGTTTCGCCTATTTTCAAAAAACAATCTTTGTAAAGCTTTATATTTGTAGAAATTACTTCTGCTTTTTTCCTTATGATTAATGTTTTGTACGAAATTTCTGCAACCACATTATCAGGCAAGTTTATGCTTTTGCCAGTTTCGCCTTTTTCTACAAGCTCAAGAACCGCCTCACAATGCTTTAAGCCAAAGTTTTTAAGGGTTTGTGCCACATCTTCATAAGCCATTCTTATAATTCTTTGCTTTACTGCTTTGTGGTTTAAATTAAATCGCTCAATGTCTATGTTGCTCTTATCATCAGATATTTTCGCAATATTTTCATAAATAATATAAGCCTGATTATCTATATAATCGTTATCAAGCTGCGAAAGGTTCGCAAACCTCATTATACTTTCTTCTATGCTAGGATTAATCTCTTTTTTAAGGTATGGCAATAACTCAAGCCTAATTTTATTACGCATATAATTGGTTTCTAAATTGCTAGAATCTACAACATACTCTAAAGAGTTTTCTTTGCAAAACTCATCAATTTCCTCTTTAGTACACTCTATAAGTGGGCGAATTACACGTCCACGAGTAGGCGAAACGCCCTTCATCCCATTTGTTCCACTTCCTCTAAAAAAGTTCATAAGCATTGTTTCAACATTGTCGTTATAGTTATGTGCAACGGCTATTTTGTTGGCATTTTGCTTCTTTAAAACCTCATTAAAGCAATTATAACGCACATTTCTGCCAGCCTCTTCTATCGAAAGCTTGCTTTTTGCTGCAAACTCTTTAACATTTATATTATAAATTTCGAGATGTATATTTAATTTCTTACATAGCTTAGCACACATATTTTCATCTCTCAAAGACTCTTCGCCACGCAAGCCATGATTTATATGAACCGCAAAAATTTCAAATCCTAAATTTTTAAGCACAAAAAGAAGAGCCACAGAGTCCGACCCGCCAGAAAGCCCAACAACAACCCGTTCAC
>WQZK01000040.1 GCA_009780765.1 Defluviitaleaceae bacterium | reverse complement strand
TGAATACGATTTAATTATTTACATAGAAGTTTACGGCGATGCTACACAATTGCTTGCTGTAAATCGCCATAAATTTCGCTAATTATAAAAAATTATAAGAGGTGTAAATAAAATGGAAGATAAGGTTCTGTTATTTGATTCAAACAATAATAAAATGGGCGAAACATTTGTGAGAAGAGCTAAACAGCTTGTAAAACAAGAAAGAGCCGAATGGGTTGACGAAAGCCACACAGCAATTAAGTTTTTTAAAGACTTAGAAGAAAATTGGGAAAATGAATCTCCCGAACAAAAAGAAGTAGCGACAACTGAAGCTAACAAGTTAAAAGAAGAAGCGGCACTTTATAAAATTGCTAAAAAAAGGCTTCGTGAAAGAAAAATGTTTATACTTCACACAGTAGCATTTGTTCCTATGTATTTCTTTTTTCTTTTTCTAGATAATGCATGGAGAAGCCGCGGTGTATTCCTTGCTTTTATGGCTGGTTCATGGACAACGGCATTTATCATTCACGCTTGCTATATCATCAAGAAATATGTTTGGAATGGCAATATTATCACTATAGCCGGCAGAGAAGAGCGTTATATGAAAAAACTCACAGAAGAAGTTAATAAGCTTAAAAAAGGTGGATTTTCGTTAATATTGGCATTGATATTTGTAAGTACTTTAGTTGGATGTAGAAATAATGATGCACTTCATACTTATGTTCATTCTTCCACCATCATGGAAGGGGATACAGCAAACCTTACACAAACAGTAACCCATAATGTTGCATTGTTTGAAGGCGATAGAATTAGCGTCGACATAAACACAAGAAGAGGCGAGATAGGGCTTTTTGTTTTTAATGAAGCAGGAACTATAATTTTTCGAGGTGATAACTTAGTTCATCCTTCAACATTTAGCTTTAGTGCAACAGAAGATGGTGAGTACACAATTGAGCTTGATTTACGCTCTCACACTGGTAGTTACGAAATTACATGGGAGTAAACACAAAACAGGGCAGAGAAGAAATTCTCTGCTTTTTTAATGCTTGCTCATATCAACTCGCCCATCAGGCAAAAAGTGTACCCCTTCTTCTTTTAGCCTCTCTTTGCGGATTTCTGCATATTCTCCACCTGTAATAGAACCATCCGCCATAACAACCCTATGCCAAGGAAGATTTTCAGGGCAATGCCTCATAGCATATCCAACCACTCTAGCTCCACGTGGCCGCCCTAAAATCTTTGCAATTTGACCATAAGACATAACTTGCCCATATTCAATTTGTTCTACAATTTTATATACTTCGCTAAAGAAATTATTCATAAACTACCTCATCTAAAAATATAATGTGTTGTAGATGTTTTGCTTATTTCGCATCTCCAAAATTCTACATACGAGAATGTATAGTAAAATGCTTTTCAATCAGTATCATTCTTCGGGCAAAACGCAAAGCCGCCCACGGCGTTTTGCTGCCCTCTTATGATACTGTTTCAAAGTAATTTTACTATAAAAAAAATCATCATAATCGTTACAATCACGGCGACAATAAGCAAAAGGAGGGAGCATTAACCGCTCCCTCTAATCTACACCTCTGTAATAATGCCCATGTGTTTTTTCTTTTTCTTCGTGATTTACTTCTTCGCCATTCAAATAGGCTTTTGCTATTTCGTAAACCTCTTCTCCCGACTCATCAAAAAACATAAGCCTTAAATATTTAGCCGAAATTCTTTGCAAGTCGTGCAGTTTATCATTCATGCACAATGTAGCTGTGTTTAAAATATAGCTTACGCATTGCTCACAGTCATTATATGTCGGAAACTTAGCTTTTTTTCTGTCAATTAAATAAAATTTTTCTTGCGATTTTCTATTTTTACAATATTTTTTACTGCCGCTTTTATTTGCTGCATAAAGCCCAACAGGGCAATTTTCTAACATCATCATAATTTGACGGCCATAAACAATAGCTTCACCCAAAGAATTATTAATTTCCCTGCCCTCAGCAAGGGTTAATTCTTGCGATAAAGTTGTGTAAATGCCCTGCTCTTCAAAAAATTTAACCGAAAGCGAATTAAGCATATTAAACGTATAATCCAAAATTATTGGTAAAACATTGTTTTCACGAACAATATTAAGCTGACCGTAAGTAGAAGCTAAATACCCCTTAATTCCTGTATTTTCAAGATTGTCTATATCAATTTTTTCTAAAAACTCATTTCTTGATATTTTAGAAAATGCCAAATAAATCTCTGCATCATTTTTAGAAGCATACTCTACAGCTTTTTTAACCTCGGAAACATTCTTACCATTATACGGATAATAAACCCTTGTAATTCCCGCATTTAAAGCCGAATTTAATTGTGCCAAATTACTTACCTGTGCAGAAAATTCTTTTTCGTTTTCAATATTAGCTTCAAAACTATGTTTAGGAACATTTACGGATTTTCGCTTAAAGCTATTTACAAAAATTTCGTCAAACTGCTCCAAAGCTTCTCTTCTTAGCGAATTAATACTACTTACGGCAACAAAAATATCGTTATCAATAACATTATTCTTAAAATCGATATTGTAAGTAGTTCCCCCAGTTTTTGAAAACTGCGAAACAATTTTTTCCTCAGAAAGAGGCTGATTTTGTGCTTTTAATGCCATTTCTCCACATTTTTCTACTAAAATATCACTAAATTTAAGCGTTATTTTCATAGGTTCATCTTTTTTGATGTGCAAAGAACCTTCTATTATAAGTTTTTTACTATCTTGTGAATTCTGCCATTTAGCCTTGTCAACCAGAGCTTTGTCATACGATTTAAAAACCTTATCGCCCACCTTAATTTCGCCTGTTATGTTTACAAAAAATCTGTCGCCCGCTTCAATGCTTTGCGAAATATTTGTGCCAATATGCGGCAAACTCTCCGTCCAAATTTCTATGCCGTCACCGGGAACAAGCCCTCTTTCGGCTTTTATAACACATCTTCCTTTTTGGTTTTTTCCTTTTGGTTTTTCGTAGCTTAAAACTTCACCAATATATAGCCCTGTGCCTTTTGGTGTTTCTATGCTCATCATTTCTACTGAAGAATTGTTTTTGTAGTATCCCGATGTCGAATGTCCGCCTCTGTTAAAAATACTATTTACATTTTCTATAAACATTTTGTCTTTTTGTTTGTTATTAAGATAAACACTATAGGCATTTGTAACAACACCCACATATTCTGGGCTTTTCATTCGCCCTTCAATTTTTAGAGAAGCAACTCCACTTTCAACAATTTCGTCTAAAATTTCAAGCGTCATCATATCTCGTGGGCTTAAAAGATGACCCTTTTTGATTATATTTTCATCCTCGTCAACCAAATCATACATCATTCTGCAAGGCTGGGCACAACGCCCACGATTTCCACTTCTTCCACCAATTATTGATGACATCAAGCATTGCCCAGAATACGAAATACACAACGCCCCATGAACAAAGCTTTCTGTTTCTATTTTAACATTATCGTTAATTTTTCTTACTTCCAAAAGCGAAAGTTCGCGTGCTAAAACAACCCTATCAAATCCGTAGTTTTCAAGGTATTTAGCACCTTCTAAGCTATGTATACTCATTTGCGTGCTTGCGTGGAGTTTTATTTTAGGAAAAAGTCTCTTAACTTCTTGAGAAACCCCAATATCCTGCATAATAAAAGCATCTGCACCAGCTTGGTACATTTTATCGGCAAATTTTAGACACTCGGTAACTTCGCTATTTTTATATAAAGTATTTAGTGTTATATAAACCTTAGAACCACGCCTATGGGCATAGTCAATCGCTTTTTCGATTTCCTCATCAGAAAAATTATTTGCCGAATTTCTGGCGTTAAATGCCTTCCCACCGAGATAAACCGCATCTGCACCATTATTAATTGCTGCGTAAAAACTTTCAATGCTGCCCGCAGGCGAAAGTATCTCAGGCATTCTTTTTGTTATTTCTGCTCTGTTCATTATTATTAAGTTCCTTTTTAAGCTTTTCGATTTCTTCTAAAAGCTCTTTATTTTTTTGACGCTCTTTAAAAAGGTCGTCCGCAATATTTAAAGAAATATACAAAGTTTTTAGCCTAGAGTTAAGCTGGGCATCATGCTTCTTTGTGTAAATGTCCTCAATTTTGTTGTTAATATATCTTGCAACTTTTTCCATATGCTTTTGCGAATCAAGGCTTGAAAGAATATAAGTTTCTTTATCTATAACAACTTTAACTTTATTAAGTTCCATAAAAATACCTCCTATAACTATGCTTTTGGTAATGTGATAACAGGTTTCTTTTTAGATTCTCTATAAAACACGGCTCTCTTGCCGATAACTTGTACAATTTCCGAATGAGTTCTTTCAGAAACAATGCCTGCAACTTCTCTAATATCTTCATCACAATTTTTAAGCATTGTAATTTTCATAAGCTCGTTTGCTTCTAAATAGCTGTCAATCGCTTCAACAATTTCTGGCGTAATACCACTTTTGCCTATTTGAAAAACAGGCTGTAGTTTGTTTGAAATGCTTCTTAAATAAGCTCTTTGTTTGGTTGTAATCATAATACCACCTCCTATTTAAAATAATCAAAGTAAAGGTCATAAATTAGAACAGTATCGCCCTCTTGTATACCTTTTTCTTCTAATGCATCAATTATGCCCTTATCTCTAAGATATTTTTGGAAATAAGCAAAACCACGCTCTGTGTCGATACTTGTATTACCAACCATTTTTTCAATACCAACACCTTCAATTGTATACAAACCATCTTCACCAACGGTTATTGTAAACGGTTCTGAATCAATTGGTGCTTCAACAAATTCGTCAAAATCTTCTTCAAAAATTATATCTTCAGGATAATTTTTCAAAATGTCTGAAACTGCCTCTAAAACACCATCTATTCCTTGATTTGAAGCCGCCGAAACAAAAAACACTGAGTAGCCCATATCTTTGCAATACTCTTCAATTTCTGCCCTATTTTCTTCCGCTTCAGGAATATCCATTTTATTAGCAACAATAACCTGCGGTCGGTCAAGAAGTGCAGGATTGTACTTTTCAAGCTCCAAGTTAATTTTTTCGATATTGTCGATAGGGTCACTGCCTTCAAGCCCAGCAGCATCAACAATATGCACAAAAACCTTCGTACGCTCTACATGCCTAAGAAAATCATGCCCAAGGCCAACACCTTCGCTCGCACCTTCAATAAGGCCCGGAATATCAGCCATAACAAAATCTTCGCCCCATTTACTTCTAACAACACCAAGGTTTGGTGCAAGCGTTGTAAAGTGATAATTAGCAATTTTAGGGTTAGCGTTTGTTGCCATTGACAAAAATGTTGATTTGCCAACATTAGGGAAGCCAACAAGCCCAACATCGGCAATTAGCTTAAGTTCTAAAATAACCTCGTATTCTTTTGCCGTTCGCCCTCTTTCGGCGTATCTCGGTGCTTGCCTTGTAGGCGTTGCAAAGTGCTGGTTACCTTTGCCACCTTTGCCACCTTTTATTATTACTTTTTCTTCAGTTGCGGTTGTTAAATCTGCCATAATTTTGCCCGATTTAGCCTCGCGTATAATCGTGCCAACAGGCACTTTTATAACAAGGTTTGGTGCACTTTTTCCGCTCATGTTAGTTTTGCCGCCATTATCGCCGTTTTCAGCCTTAAATATGCGTTTATATCTAAAATCCATAAGCGTGTTAAGCCCTGTATCGGCAACGAAAATAATATCGCCACCTTTGCCGCCATCGCCGCCATCAGGCCCACCATTTACAACATATTTCGCACGATAAAAAGAAACATGCCCGTTTCCACCATCGCCGCCTTTAATTTTAATTTTAACCTTATCTACAAACATTTTCTATATACTCCCAATCCCAACCGTTCATCTCTTCAATTATACCAGGAAAAACATTATATTTTCCCAATTCATCTTTTGCAATCCATGCGTAATTTTTATGCTCGAACGATAGCTTGATTTCATTTGTGGCAGATTTGCACAAAAATGTAGAGCCAACAAGTTGGTTATTTTCATCAAGCATAAAACTCCACACGCCAATAGGTGCAATTATTTCAATATTTTGCAATCCCACTTCTTCCATAATTTCGCGTTTTAAGTTTGCTGAAACAGTTTCGCCAAATTCCATTCTGCCACCGACAAGCTCCCAGAATAACGGGTTCCTCTCACTTTCAGAACGCTGTACAATCAAAAATTTCCCCTCATGCACAATAAAGGCTTTAGCCGCAAAATAAAATCTCTTATCATCATTCATAGTTTTGCCCCTTGTTTAAAAATAAGGACTTTCAAATTAATATTTGAAAGCCCTTAATAGCAAAGAATTATTAAGCCTCTATTAAAGGATAAACAGAAACTTGCTTTTTATCCCTGCCTTTTCTTTCGTATCTAACGCGACCGTCAACCAGTGCGAAAAGTGTGTCGTTATTGCCACGACCAACGTTGTTGCCTGGGTGAATTTTAGTACCTCTTTGTGTAAATAATATGTTACCAGCACGAACAACTTGCCCATCAGCACGCTTAGGACCTAATCTTTTCGACTTAGAATCACGACCGTTTTTAGACGAACCAACGCCTTTTTTACTTGCGAAAAACTGAAGATTCATTCTTAACATCTACAGCACCTCCTCGATAATAGAAATATGTTTTTTATATTCTTCTTTAATTCCCGAAATTCCCAGAAAAAAACTTTTAAGTAGCAAATCTACATCACTGTTATATTCGTTATTTTTGATATTCTCGGCTTCAAACATGAAGTATCCGCCGTCTGGCGAAGCCTCAAAAGCAAAGTCCTCGTCTGTAAATTCTTCTATAGAATTAATAACATTTAATGTTAAAGCAGAAACAGCGGCACAAACAATACGTTTACCGTGATTCTCAATCTTAAAAGAATATATATTACCGTCTTTATTTCTTAATATGTGAATATTAATCATAATTATCCGTTAATTTTTTCGATTTTTAGCTTTGTAAAAGGTTGTCTATGACCTTTTTTCTTATGGAAACCTTTTTTAGGCTTATATTTGTAAACGATAACTTTTTTATGCTTACCTTCACCTAAAACTGTAGCTGTAACACTAATGCCTTTAGCGTCTGCACCTGCTTTAATGTCATCACCTTTGTTAATAGCTAAAACATTTTCAAATGTATAGCTTTCACCTTCTAAAACGTTAAGTTTTTCAACTGTGATAATGTCGCCCTCAGAAACTTTGTATTGTTTCGAGCCTGTTTCAATAATTGCGTACATTCGTACACCTCCTTAAAAATGGAACTCGCCGAAGTTGGTATCTTATTTAGTAGCAAAGCAAGATTTAAGACCTTATCGTGCGGTTATAAACATACTAGTTAATAATACCACAGTTTTTAAACCTTGTCAATAAAAAAGCCAAAGAAATTTCTTTGGCTTTGATTTTATAATTTTTATTCTATGATAATAGACCCATTAGAAGTATCCGCTAAAAGCCTTAAACGCTTTCTAGTTTCGTTGTAATTTTGGCTCATTGCCTCTACATATGTTGGTGAACTTTTTATAAAATTCATGCCTTCAAGACCTACATTAACTCTTCCACGAGAAGTATCGCCTTTAAAGTGATATCCAAAATCAGCATCTTGCAAGATACTAACAGCAATTTTTGCGTTTGATGTGTCTAATGTCCATGCATAGTCCTCAAAGAGGCTTAGCTTACCAATATCTACAACAATGCTTGCGTTTGATGTGTCCATTTTAAATTTTTCTATATCAACATCGTTTGCAACAATTATTTTGGCGTTTGATGTATCAGCTTTGCCAATTCTCGCCTTAACATTTTCAAGATTTATGCTTGCATTTGATGTATCAAACTTAACCTCATCTGCTTGAACATTTTTTACAACTATTGAGCTATTAGAGGTATCTGCCTTAAAGTAGTGAGTTGCTAAATTATTAGCAGTTATAGCACTATTAGAAGTATCTGCTTTTACACGCTCGAACATGCCTCTTGGAACAATAGCCTCTACTGAAACATATTTAAAGCGATTTTTTTCGTATATTAAAGCGTATGCGTCGCCCGATTTTACAAACTCAATAGGCTCATTTTCATTAAATTTAGGGCGATATTTTATTTTTACCATCATTTCGTTTCCATCGTCATGCCCTAAAACTGATATAGCACCATTTTTGCCCTCTAAATTTAAAATACTATTCATATTTTCAACATTCATTTCAAAAACTTTACTTAAATCTTTACCGAAAGAAAAATCTGTATAAATTTTGATCCCATCGCCATTTGAAAACGATTTTGTTATATCCGAAATTTTTTCAGCAATTTTATCTGCAAGGTTTCTTGCTTGAGGTTCAAAATCTTTTGCGAATCCATCGAATTTTCTTGACATTTCATCCGCAAAGTTTTCCATTTTATCTGCAAAGTCTTCTACATTTTCGCCAAAAGGCTCATTAAAAGACTGCTCGAAAGATTCGTCAAACCCTTTATTAGGCTCAGTTTTTTTCTCTTCACCCAAAGAACTTAATAATTTTGCTGCCTCTTCTGCCGTAATTTTACCTTCTTCTAGCATTTTTAAAATCATTATTTTTTCATTACCATTATTATTTGTCATAATTAATTCCTCCTCAAAATTTTCGAAATATTTTTTGTTATATTTGATACTTCACCAGTTACATCATCTACAAATCCTTTTACTCTGTTTTCAAGCTGTTCGTTAATTTTATAAGATTTATCTTTTATATCAGTTGTAAAGTCAACAATTCTATCAGTTAAATCCTCAAGCGTACTTGAAATATCTTCTAGTTCGCTTACAATATCATCCATTTCGCTTTCAAAGTCATCCATCTCACTTTCAAGCTCATCTAACTCATCTTCTGAAACACTAAGCCTCTCCATCGCCTCTTCTGCTGTAAGTTTACCCTCTTCTAACATTTTTAGTATTGTCATTCTTTCGCTATCCATATTTTTTATCTCCTATATTTTTTAAACCATATATTGTGATCTTAAATTCATGTAGTTTCTGTAATCGTCTGACATTGCTATCTTTCTCATCATTTCTTCTTTTCTAATTTTTAAAATCTTTTTCATATTAGTTCCTCCTATTTTCTAAATCATATATTGTGATCTTAAATTCATGTAGTTTCTATACTCGTCTGAAATATTTATTCTCTTCATTGTTTCTTCCACACTAATTTTACCTTCTTCTAACATTTTTAATATTGCTATATTTTCTTTTTTCATATCATTTTCCCCCTGTGTTTTTATCTCTCTGTCTTATGAATATATCATAACACAGAAAAACGCCCTCAGATTATTCTGAGGACGAATTGCATCTTTCGGGGGACGAATTGCAAAAAACATTCGAAATCTTCACAAAATCCTGTAGCGAAAGGCTTTCTCCGCGTACATTAACATCAAAACCACAGCTTGTTAAAATTTCCGAAAGTTCATCCTTAGAATACCCAAAACCACAAAGATTATAAATACAATTAAGTAAGGTTTTACGGCGTTGCTCGAAAGCTGCACGTATAATTTTAAACATAAGTTTTTCATTATAAACATCAAATTCTTTATTTTGACGAATAGAGAGCTTAACAACCGCCGAATCTACATTAGGTCTTGGGATAAAGCAGTTTCTCGGCACATTGGCAATCAACTCTACATCGGCATAAAACTGCACCGCCAAACTAAGTGAGCCATAATCTTTGGTTGATGGCGTAGCCCTCATTCTGTCGCCCACTTCTTTTTGCACCATAACTGTCATACTATTAATATTTGTGCCACTTTCAAGTATCCCCATTATAATTGGGGTTGTGATATAGTAAGGTAAATTGGCAACAATACTGGCCTTTTCATACCCTTGCTCTTTGATAAGCGAATTTATATCAATTTTTAACACATCATTATTAATAATTTCTACATTATCATAGCCCGAAAGAGTATCAGAAAGAATAGGTATTAAAGTTTTATCAATCTCAATGGCTAACACTTTACCCGCATTATCTGCTAGAACCTGCGTTAATGAGCCAAGACCTGGTCCAATCTCAATAACCAAATCATTTTTTGTAATCCCAGAACCTCTTATTATTTTAGAAACAACGTGCCCATCGACTAAAAAATTTTGCCCAAAATTTTTCTTAACCGAAAAACTGTGCTTATCAATAATTTCTCTAGTTCTCTTGTAATTTGCTAAATAATCGATAGCCTTAGCCTCCCAACTTTCTACATATCTTATCTTATAAAGGCTTCTATAATTTCATTTCTTTGAAGTATCCAGCCATCTTCAAAAACTATATGCCCGCTTTCTAAATTTCCACCATCTATAGTAACCCTAAAAGCGTCTACACCAAAGAAGTCTATAACTGTTATTGCTAAGGCACTTAAAGTTGCACTTTCAAACCCTGAGCCAAAGTTTCTCATAAAACTTTGATATTCTGCTGATAAATCTAGGGTTACAGTCGGCATCTCACCTCTTTGTATATCAATATTGTTTATCACCGTATCAGCCGAAAAAATTGCCGGCATAGCTCTTAGTGCTTGTTCTAAATTTCTAATCAAATCATCATTTGTATACATTTGTAAAGCCATTTCATCAATATCAAAATAATAGTCATCAATATTTGGTGCAAATTTGTTAAAAGTAATTTCTCTTGCAACATTTCTATTAATTTCTGCAAGCATTATTGTTTCATCTACAGTATTTGCCGCACCTTCAGGGTTTTGAGCACTTGTAAAATATTCTACCTTAACTATTCCAAT
>WQZK01000039.1 GCA_009780765.1 Defluviitaleaceae bacterium | reverse complement strand
GTTTGAGAGCATTGTTTCGGTTCCATCCGTCATAAATAGCTTGTAAATAACACTTGGTGCAGTTGTTACAAGGTCTAAATTATACTCTCTTTCAAGCCTTTCTTGAATTATTTCAAGATGCAAGAGTCCTAAAAATCCACATCTAAAGCCAAAGCCCAAGGCAACCGAAGTTTCCGGCTCGTACTGTAAAGACGCATCGTTTAGCTGCAATTTATCAAGTGCATCTCTTAAATCTGGATATTTTGAGCCATCCGCTGGGAAGAGCCCACAATAAACCATAGGATTTACTTTTTTATATCCTGGAAACGGCTCAGTTGTTGGGTTATTTGCTTCGGTAACAGTATCGCCAATTTGTGTGTCACGAACGTTTTTAATACTCGCCGTTATATAACCAACATCGCCTGCTGCTAATACATCTGTAGGGATAAATCGACCCGGTGCGAAAAAACCAACTTCCACAATATCAAACTCTTTATTTGTAGCCATAAACCTTACTTTTGTGCCTTTTTTAACTTGCCCATCAACAACCCTTATAAAAACGATAACGCCTTTGTAAGCATCATAAAAGCTATCAAAAATAAGAGCTTTTAAAGGTTTGTTAAAATCTCCAGACGGTGCAGGAATATCACTTATAACTCTTTCAAAAACTTGGTCTATATTTATATCGGCTTTGGCTGAAATAAGTGGACAACCTTCGGCAACGATGCCAATAACATCTTCAATTTGCGTAATAACTCTTGCAGTATCAGCACTTGGCAGGTCTATTTTATTTATTACAGGCAAAATTTCTAAATTAGAATCTATCGCCAAATAAACATTTGCCAAAGTTTGTGCTTCAACGCCTTGTGCGGCATCCACAACTAAAACAGCTCCATCACACGCTGCTAAACTCCTTGAAACTTCGTAATTAAAATCTACATGACCCGGAGTATCTATCAAGTTAAGTATATACTCTTCACCATTTTCTGCCTTATAAATAAGGCGCACAGCTTGAGCCTTAATAGTAATGCCTCTTTCACGCTCTAAATCCATATTATCTAAAACTTGCGACTGCATTTCACGTTCAGTCAAAGCACCCGATTTTTGGATAAGCCTATCTGCAAGCGTAGATTTTCCATGGTCTATATGTGCTATTATCGAAAAATTTCTTATATTTTTTTGTCTATCGTTATTCATTTTTACAATTCCTCCTAGTTCAATTGCTTTATTATAACACATTTTAAATAATTTTTAAACCTTTTGTTTATACTATAGTAAATTAAATTAGAAATAGGAGCTTTTTATGAAAACAACAAAACATTTTTTTATATATTTATCAACATTTGTGCTTATTGTTGGATTATTGGCGGTAAGCTTTTATGTTTCCAAAAACGAGGAATACGAACAAGTAGCTTTAACTAAGTTTAGCCGTGATGTTAAAAATATATCGTTTGAAGAATTAGAGTTTGAAGTTTGGGATATACAAAAAGCCACAAATTTTGTTACAAAAAGAGAGTTAAAACCTTATACAATTATGATTTACTTAAATGGTTCTGATTTAGAATCGGAAGATGGATTAGCCACCGACGATATAATAGAAATGTTAGAATCTGGTGTTAATGGAGCCAATTTAAATCTAGTTTTATTAACAGGCGGTGCAAATCGCTGGCAGAACGATGTTATTCCAGAAAATGAATGTGTTTTATGGGAAGTTATAGATGGTAAACTTATAAAAATCGCAGGCATAGGTCTTCATAATATGGGAAATGCAGGAACACTTTCGAGTTTTATAGAATTTTCTAAAGAGAATTTTCCTGCTGAAAAGTATGGCCTTATTATGTGGGACCATGGCGGAGGCTCGATTGCAGGCTATGGTGATGATGAAAATTTTATTAAAGGCAATTTAACCCTCCTTGATATGAATTTAGCCTTTGAACATGCCAACCTTTCAGAAAACAAGCTAGAATTTTTAGGCTTTGACGCTTGTTTGATGCAAACAATTGAAATGGCAGTTGTTTCTGCTGATTATGCAAAATTTTTAATCGCTTCAGAAGATTTAGAGCCAGGTGATGGCTGGGATTACCACTTCCTTGAAGTTTTAAATAAAAATCCAAATATGGGAGGCGATGAGCTTGGTAAACATATAGTGGATTATTTTATTGACTTTTATAATGGCAGAAAAGGTGAAATATTGACGCTTTCTGTAGTCGATTTACAATATGCAAACGATGTTATGGCAGCGATGGGTGCTTTGATGGATAAATGTAATCAAGATTTATTAGAAACCCCTGCAAAACATTTCGCAAGCTTCTCTAGAAGGCGAAGCAACACAAAAACTTTTGGCGAGGGCAGCCCAAGAGATAATGAAGCAGATATGGTTGATATAGGTGATATGGCAGAGATGCTTTCAGATTTATATCCAAGCGAGGCAAAGGCTGTTAAAAACGCCTTAAAACAAGCTGTTGCCTACAATAGGCACAACTCAAAAACAAATCTTTCAGGCCTTAGCACCTATTATATTTATGGCGGCAAAGAAATTGGCGAGTATTCACTTAAAACCTACGAATCGCTTGATATGAGCCAAGAATACACAAAATATCTAAATAAATTTTATAATATTCTAACCGAAAAAAGACGAACAAGGTCTAGCGGTGATATTTTAAAAAGAGAGCTTACAGTTTGGAAGCAAGACAGTGAAAATAAATTTGTAATGCAAGGCATTTCAAATGAAATTAGATTAATAGAAACAAAATGGCCACAAATTAATGGTAAAAATGTTTGCATGTACAAGATAAATAATAAAGAAGATATTGATTTGTATGCAATTCCTTCAAAGCTAAATGGCAAAAACGGTGATATTGTTGTAATGATTTCAGAAGAGTTTAAAGATGGCAAAATTCTTGGAATGAGATATGATGATGGCCTCATAATACAAAAAGGCTATAGTGAAATAGAAATTGGTGATAAACTGGCATTTTACTACCAAGTTAAAGAACTTGACAAACTTGATTTTGAACTAGGAGAAGAGTTTACGATAACCGAAAAATTATCACTAGAGTGGATAAAAATTGACCAAAACGCTTATTTTTACAGTTTTATGGTGACAGATTTGAATCAAAATGTTTATTTTGAAGCATTTACAAAAAACCACCCTCGCTTGTTTGCGAAGGTGGTTTTTCACACTATTACACAGTTGGAACCCCATTATCTGGTACAGATGGTTTGATCAACTGTATAAGATAAAGAATTGGACCAGCAATTGGGATAAGATTTATAAATATATAAGTCCATTTTTTGCCGCCATCTCTTAAACGGCGAATAGCTAGAGCAAGACTCGGAACAATCAATGCAAGGCAATAAATTCCCGTAATTATCATGCCAACAGTTGGTACTAAAACTGTTATAATACTTAGAGGAATGCTGATTATAATGTTAATCAAAAACACCATCCAATAGCCTTTAACATTCGTTCTGTCTTTAAAGTTTGCATAGTTTTTTAACATTGCTATGTATTCTTTCATGCTATCTACTCCTTTTATAAATTATACTTTATTATACACGATTATTAATCTTTCGTCAATAAAAAATTAAGAAAATCTTAATTTTTACTTACCACTATCGCCAAAATTCCTGAAACAACGCCAATTTTAGCCTCATCATTTGTAAAAACATTGCTTAGCCCTCGAGAAGAGCCTATATGCAAAGTTGCATTTATAAGAGTATATTCTAAGTTATGCGTATTAATACCTAAAACTTCTGTAGTTACTGGTAAAAGCGACAAAACCGTGCCTTTTTTGTACGAAAGCTCAATTTCACTGTTTACCAAAAAAATATCCTCATTTTCTGCACATATCCATGCTTTAATGCCCTTTTCAGTTGGCTTTATCATAGAATATATATTTGCAAGCGTGTGGTCTATCCGCCCACCTAAAGCCCCAAAAAGTATTATTTCTGTTGCACCATGCTCTAGTGCAAAATTTATCGCAAGCTCTAAATCTGTAAAATCTTTTTTTGAGGGATATTCTAAAATTTTAATATTCGAATACTTTTCAAGCAAATCAGACGAAGCCGAATCAAAATCACCAATCAACAAATTTGGTTTAATGCCTAGCTTATCTATATATTTAATCCCACCGTCTACAGCTATAACAAAATCGCTCTCCAAAATCATGGGCTTTATATACGAACAATCATTAATTTCACCATTTGCAAAAAGTAAAAATCTCACACTACAGAACCCCTTTGTTGTAGAAATTAACATATCTATTGTATCTCTGCTTGGCAATTAATCCGGAGCCTAACGCATCTTTAACGCCACAAATAGGCTCGTTTATATGTTTGCAATCCATAAATTTGCAATTTGATGAAAACTCTTCAAACTCTCTAAAATATTTATGTAAATCGTCTTTTTGTAAATTTTCTAAAATCAAACTACTAAACCCCGGTGAGTCAACAATATAGCTATTTTCAAAAGCTTTAATAAGCTCGGTGTGCCTTGTTGTGTGCCTACCTCTTGAAATTTTTTCACTAAGCTCGCCCGTTTGCATATTTGCGTGAGGGATAATCGCATTTGTTAGGCTCGATTTCCCTGCACCAGATGGACCAGCAAACACAGAAACTTGCCCTAAAAGATTAGCCTTAACTTCCTCAAGCCCTGTGCCATCTTCGGCAGATGTAAAAATCACTGTATACCCTACTCTTTCGTAAATTTCCTTTATCCACGCAAAATCTGCAAAATTTATTATATCCGCCTTGTTTATACAAATTATAATCTCAACCCCAGCAATTTCGCATGCTAAAATAAACCTATCCATCAAGTCAATATTAATATCTGGAGTTACGGCAGAAAAAACTAAAATTGCTTGGTCAATATTCGCTACTCTTGGCCTAAAAAGGAACGAATGTCTATCTAAAATTTTATCAATAACCCCTTCTCTATCGCCTTCATGAGTAATAGAAATAACAACGTTATCACCAACAGTTGGGTTTATCTCATGTTTTCTAAAAATTCCCCTAACTCTACAATTGTATAAACCATCAGCAGTATCAACGGCATACAAGCCGCCAACACCCTTTATAATCCTACCATTAAGCATATGCCACCCCGTTCCTGTTCGCTATATCTTTAATCACTTCGCCGGCAAGAATAAGCCCGCATGTTGGCGGAACAAACGAATTGCTCGCAGGGATTTGCCTTCTATCGGTGCATTTTCTTGTTGTTCCAGAGGGGCAAACACAGTTATATTCGCAACTGCTTTCATCATCCTCAAATGGCTTCATTGCCTCTTCTTTAGAATACACCACTTTTAGCTTATCAACTCCACGAACCCTAAGCTCTTTACGCATAACTTTAGCAAGGGGGCAAACCGATGTTTTATATATATCTGTAACCACAAAAGCCGTTGGGTCTAATTTATTTGCTGCACCCATCGAGCAAATTATTGGCACACCAAGCTCTTTTGCACGCATTACAAGTTCTATTTTGCCTGTAACTGTGTCAATAGAATCAACAATATAATCGTATACACTCAAATCAATTTCATTTGAATTGTTTGGCATATAAAACATATTATAGGCGTTTACCGTGGCTTTTGGGTTTATACTTAAAATATGTTCTTTCATAACATCAACCTTGTATCTGCCAACAGTTTTTTTTGTTGCTATAAGCTGGCGATTAACATTTGTTATGCAAATTTTATCATCGTCAAATATATCTATGTGTGCAATTCCTGCTCTTGCCAGTGCATCAATACAATGCCCACCAACACCACCAACGCCAAAAACTGCAACTTTTGCATTATATAATTTCTCCATTTTTTCTTTTCCAAATAGTAGCTGTGTTCTGGAAAACTGGTTTAACATTAACATCAATCCTTTTTCGTTTCAATATATATTAATTTTACGTAAAAGTTATGGATTTGTCAAACAAAAGATGGTATAATGAGATAAATTGATTTTTTTCGAGGAGGAAATAAAACCATGAACTTACAACAAGCACAAAACAAATTTAAAGAACTAAACGAAAAACTTAGAAGTTATGCCTATGTTGGATCTATTGCTAGTTTTGATATGTCTACGCAAGCACCAGCAAAAGGCAAGGCAGCAGCGGCAAAAAATTTGAGCCTTATTTCTGCCGAAGCATTTTCTATAAGAACTGGCGAAGAAATGAAAAATACTTTAGAGGTTCTTTGCGAAAATAAAGATAAGTTAGACGAAGTAACTGCTAAAGAAGTTGAATTATTATCAGAGGAGCTTGAAAAATCAAGAAAAATACCAAAAGAATTGTTTAGAGAATATCGTGAGCATATTTCTATTTCAGGTAATGTTTGGCAAGAAGCTAAAGAAAAATCTGATTTTGCTATGTTCGCACCATATCTCGAAAAAACTATTGATTATAAGAAGCAATTAGCGGCCATAACAAAGCCTGAAATGACGATTTTAGACGCTTGGCTTGACGATTTTGAGCCAGAAACAAAAACAGAAGAACTCGACGCATTTTTTAGTGTGGTTCGCGAAAAAACTGTACCACTTTTGGCAAAAATACAAAAAGAAGGTAAACCTGTTCGTGAAGATTTTGTTTCTAGGCATTATCCGAAAGAAATTCAACGCCAAGTTGCTCATAAACTTCTAGAAATGTTTAAGTTTGACTTAAATGCTGGTCTTTTAGCGGAATCTGCACATCCTTTTGCGACAACAATTACTCATGGCGATGTTAGGCTTACAACTAAATTCCATGAAGATAATATTTTGGCAGCAATTGGCAGCACAATTCATGAAGGCGGGCACGGTATTTACAACCAAAATGCACAACTTAGCCCTATTGTTGGCAACACTGGCTTGGCTTTTGGTACATCTTCTGCTATCCACGAATCACAATCACGTTTTTGCGAAAATATGATTGGTATGAGCGAAACTTTTTGGCAATACTTCTACCCAACACTTCAAGAATATTTTAAAGAGCAGCTTAGTGATGTTTCGGCAGATGAATTTCACCGTGCATTAAATGTTACAAAACCAAGCTTTATTAGAATTGAGGCCGACGAGCTTACATACAATCTCCACATTATGGTTAGGTTCGAAGTAGAAAAATTGTTAGCAGAAGGCAATGTGCCTATAAATGAACTTCCAAAAATTTGGAACGATAAATACACAGAGTACCTAGGCGTTACACCACCAAACGATAAGCTTGGAATTCTTCAGGACATTCATTTTAGTGCTGGGCTTTTTGGCTATTTCCCAACATATTCTTTAGGTAATGCTTATGCTGCACAAATGCTTCATGTTATGAAGAAAACGGTTGATATAGATGCTACGATAAAAAGTCGCGACCTAGCACCAATCGTTTCATGGCTTAACGAGAATGTTCATAAATATGGCAGACTTAAAAAAGCGAAAGAACTTATCATGGATATTTCGGGCGAACCGCTTAACCCTAAGTATTTAACTGATTATTTAGAGCAAAAATTTACTAAATTGTACTTTTTATAAGATTTTATAAGAAATAAGGAGCTTCAAACATAATGAAAAAATTATCAATACTTTTTGTTATGATTCTTGTAATGCTTTCTGCTTGCACTCCGGCAGAAAGCATTATCTTGCAAGAGCCAGAGCAAAGTGAAGTTGTAACTACACAAGAAGAAATTACACAAGAACCAGAGGAAACAATTCTAGAATTCAGTAACTTAGTCTCTTTTTCAGCTGATAGAATAGCGGATTACAACCATGGCCAAATAGGCTATCTATTTCTTGAGCATATACAAGAACATTTTCCGGGAAGAATTGCATTTACAGAGCAAGAACTAAATGCCGCAAACTGGCTTATTGCCGAGCTTTTATATGCAGGATATAGTATGGATGACATAGAAATTCAAGAATTTAGAGGAACACAGCGTGCTTTAGACTGGGCAAGAAATTTTACAATCAACGCACCTGAAGGGTTTGATGGACTTGCCCGCCGAGAATATAGCCAAAATGTAATCGTAACCAAACACGGCGAAAGTGACAAGGTTATAATCGTTGGTGCACATTATGATGATATTGGACTTCATGGTATTAGCGACAATGCTTCGGGCATGGTAATGTTACTTGAAAGTGCCATACGTATGCTTAACGTAGAAACTCCGTACACTATAAAATTTATATTCTTTGGAGCAGAAGAAGTTGGCCTTATTGGTGCATATCATTATGTTGATAGCTTGACAGAAGAAGAAAAAGCAAATATACTATTTATGTTAAATATAGATGTTATCTTTGAATCTGATGATTTTCATGTTTCAACTGGTACGCTTTTACCAACGGGCGAGTTTTTAAACCCCGACCCTATTTCTGACAGAATTGACGAAATGGTTATAAATTCTGACCTTGATTTAATTTTGCTCGAAAAAGATATGGGCGTTGCCAATATTCCTAGCGACCAACTACCATTTGTTTTCGAGGGAATTACGGCAGTAGTTTTTGATGCGGTTCGAAGAGAACCGAATGGAGGGCTTGGCTTCGACTTCTTACACGATTTTGAAAGAGATAGCTTGCCTTTTATTCACGAATATGCACCAGAAAGAATAGAACGAGCACTTTTTAGTTTTTCAGTTTTACTAGAGCAAATACTACTCGAGAGATTTTAGAGGCTATATTATGGAAGAGTTTAAAAATTTAAAGAGTATTGCCATTTTAGGAGGCACATTTGATCCTGTGCATTATGGTCATTTAGCAATCGCAGAAGCCGTTCGTAAAGAATATGGCGTAGAAAAGATTGTTTTTATACCATCGGGGCAGCCGCCTCATAAAAAAGATATGGATATTTCTAATAAAGAAGATAGGTACAACATGCTAAAGCTTGCAACAGCTAATAACCCACACTTTATAGTGTCTAGATGCGAGTTAGATCGAGATGGATACAGCTATACTGTTGATACCATTGAGTATATAAAAAGTATCTGCGACGATAATACGAAAATATACTTTATTATAGGTGCTGATATTGTTCCTAAAATCTCTACATGGAAAGAACCTGAAAGACTTAAGGAAATATGTGATTTTATTATTGTTTCAAGACCGGGCTTTCCTGCGAATAACACTTTAATTGTGCCAAGTGTAGATATTTCTTCTTCAGCAATTAGAAATCGCGTTAAAGAGGGTAAAGGCATAAAATATCTCTTGCCTCCAGATGTTGAGATATATGTTTATGTAAAACATAAACTTTCTTCAAAGAAGTTTACGCATATTGTAAACACCATGGAAACTTCACGAAATTTGGCTCTTGTTCACGGCGAAGATATAAAAAAAGCAGAAATTGCTGCACTTTTGCATGATTATGCTAAAGAAATGCCGTTAGAGCACCCAATTAACCATGGAATAGTGGCGGCAGAAATGGCAAGAAATGAATTTGGTATATATGATATTGATATTTTAAACGCCATATCCTATCACACAACTGGCAGGCCTAACATGTCTCGTCTTGAAAAAATAATTTTTCTTGCCGATATGACAGAAAAAAACAGACCTAATTATAAAGAGCTTGAAGAAATAAAAAAACTTGCTAAATCAGATTTAGATAAGGCAATGGCTTTTGCACTAAGTGCTAAAATCGAATTTACTAAAAGTAAAGGTAAAGATATACATCCGCTGGGGTTAGAAGCTCTAAAGTATTATGAAAACAAATAAATTTAAAGAGGTGTTTTTTTGAAAAATAAAGAATTATTAAAAGCAGTACACAAAGCGATGGATGATAAGTTTGGCGAAGAAATTACGATATTAGATATATCAAATCTATCAGTAATGGCCGATTATTTTGTTATAACACACGGAAATAATCCAAATCAGGTTAAAGCAATTGCAGACGAGGTTAGAGAAACTTGCCACAAAGCAGGCATAAAAATTAACCACAGTGAGGGGTATGACACTGCAACATGGATACTTCTTGACTTTAGTGATATAATCGTCCATATTTTTAACAAAGAAGATAGAGAGTTTTACAATATCGAAAGAGTTTGGGCAGATGCTGAAATAGTAAATGTTTAAGCAAAATATCGTTTTAATTGGATTTATGGGTGTTGGAAAATCGTCAGTTTCTAAAATTCTTAGTGATATTTTTAAAAAAGATTGCTTTGAAGTTGATGATATAATTACCCAAGAAACTGGTATGAGTATAATAGATATATTTGAAACTTACGGTGAAGAATACTTCAGAACCCTTGAAACGCAAGCTATCAAAAGCCTAATCGGCAAAAGTGGAATCGTTTCTTGTGGTGGCGGAATTATATTAAAAGATGAAAATATAGAAATTATGCAAAAATTAGGCAGAGTTGTGCTTTTAACTGCTTCTGCTATAACAATTTACGAAAGACTTAAAAACAATTTCGCAAGACCTCTACTTTCTAAAAAATTTAATTTAGAACATATAGAAAATATGCTAAAAATAAGAAAAAATAAATATGAAATTGCAGCAGATTTTATCATAAATACTGATAATAAAACGCCAGAAACTGTTGTTTCCCAAATTATAAATGCCTTAGAATAAAATTCTAATGGCATTTTTTCTTTTAAAAAGACTTGACTTATTTCTAAAATTTGGTAAAATATATACATGTAACTAAGGAGGACAATCATGAATATAAATTTTGAATACATAAATAGAAATCTTATTGTAAAAATTTCAGGGGATATAGACCATCACACTTCTGAAGAAATAAGAGAAAAAATTGAACGAGAATATAAACGAGAAAATGCTAAAAATATCGTTTTCGATTTTAGCCATGTTAATTTTATGGATAGCTCTGGAATCGGCATGATTATAGGCAGATACAAAACAACCGAACAAGCCGGTGGAAAGGTTTTCGTTCGTGCTATGAGCGAAAATGTAGAAAGAATTTTTAATATATCGGGGCTTCACAAAATAATAGAAGTCGTAAAAGCTTAGGAGGGGATAATAATGACATACGAAAACGAAATGAAACTTATAATTTCAAG
>WQZK01000038.1 GCA_009780765.1 Defluviitaleaceae bacterium | reverse complement strand
TATTTCATTGCCAATTTTTATGGCTTTCTTTTTTTCCTAATAGGCTTATAATTATCCTAGGAATAGGAGGTTTTTATATGTTTAACACAAACCAAATTGCACGAGCGAACTTCATTTCCAAAAAAAATCTCACTTTACTAAAAGAAAATAAAAACCCAAACAATCGGCGGTTGGGCAAAATAGCACGCACACTGCTTAAAGTGTTTGTAGTTACAATACTATCTGTGGGGATATTGGTTTGTTCTGCAATAATAACATGGAACGTAATGATTGCACCGCCAGAACAACTCGAACTTATAGCCGCGCCACCAGCTGAAGAAAACATCCCCAGAGTTGATGAAGAAGGATTTTATATTTTAAGATTAAGTGACCATAATGTGTATGATGAATATGAGGAATACGAAGAATATATAGAATACGAAGCGTATGACGCCTATGCAGACGACAAATACGAAGAATGCCCATGGCCTACATACAATGCCCCATATTGGGCGACAGACAGGCGCGAATATTTTTGGACCTTTTTAATTATTGGTCTTAATCAGGGAACCAATGCCAACACAGTAATGGTTGCTTCTTATTGCGGCATTACGCGTGAAGCAAATTTAATAAGCATCCCCCGGGATGTTCCTGTAAATGCAACCCGCAACGGCAGACGCATATCTTCATCTTATATGATTGGTGCGCGTGCCGGCGGCATTGCAGGCGGTGTTGCACAAATGCAAAGAGACGTTCAAACAATTATCGGGTTTGTGCCCGACTACTATATTCTAATCAATTACGACGCGTTTTTTAAAATAATCGATGCCCTTGGGGGAATCGAAGTATACGTACCTATCCGTATGCGATACGACGACCCTTTTCAAAACTTACGTATAGATATTCAGCCTGGTTTCCAGCGTATGGATAGCGAAACCGCTCTGCACTTCTCCCGATTTAGACAGTCCAACCGAGGTTCCAGATACCCCGGCTTGCCCGACGGCGACATAGGCCGAACCAGAAACCAGCAAGTGGTCATAGGCGCAGTTATAAACGAATTGCTTAGAGTAGAGAATCTTAACCCCATTAGAATAAACGAATTCATGCGCATTTTTAACGAGAGTGTATACACAAATATATCATTTTTGACGGATATGCCGTTTTTCGCCAATGAATTGCGCCACATAAGTGGAACAGACGCATTAAACACCGATACCTTTCCAACCCATTCGGGCATGGTAAACGGCGTGTCGTACCAGTGGTTAACACCATCTACGGTTGTAGAAATTTTGAACAATACAATTAACCCATTTGACGGAGATATTTCTCCAAGGGATTTAAGGATTTTAAGACCATAAAAGTGCCAAAAGCCCATAAATAATAAGCGCGAGCCCGGAAACCACATGGCTTACAACAATCGGAACGCGCTGTACATACTGAGTTCTAGCTAAAAAAAATGACAGCGCCGAATAGCAAAAATGAGCAAGCCCCACCGTAAGAGGGATTAAAAAAGTCGAATATGGAAGAAACAGAAATGTAATGCCCATAGTGATAGTCATGTATATAAAAAACCTATTGGACAAAACCCCTGAATTTATAAGGGTTGTAGCCAATAGGTTTTTATATTAGTAATAAACCTTTCCAAAATCTATATATATTATTAAACAAAGATTTTGGAGGTATGAAGTTGCAAGAAGAGAAAAAAATAACTTTACCGAAAGAAATACAAGAAGAAATGCTAAAGTTTTTTTTGAAAACTTCTATACCAAAAAAGAAGAAAGAGAAAACAAGCCTTCTATCTGAAAAAATAGCAGATAGGAGCGAAGAAAGATGAAAAACAAGGAAAAAACAAACTTGAGTACAGCAATTTATGTAAGGGTTAGCACGGAAGAACAAGCACAAGAAGGATTCTCTATAAGAGGCCAAACAGAAAAGCTTAAAGCATATGCCATGTTAAAAGAGTGGGACATTTACAACATTTACGGTGACGAAGGAATAAGTGGGAAAAGCATTGTAGAAAGACCTGGAATAAACAGACTAATTGAAGATATAAAAGAAGGCCATGTCAACAATGTTTTAGTATTTAAGGTTGACAGACTGACAAGGAGTACAAAAAATCTAATAGAACTAGTGGAATTATTTGAAGAACACGATTGCATTTTTAACTCTTTGACAGAAAGCATAGACACAGACACCCCCAGCGGTAGAATGTTTTTAAAAATAATCGGGATATTTGCAGAGTTTGAGCGTGAAAACTTAGCGAGTAGGCTAAAACTAGGGTTCGAAAGGAAGGCTAAAGAAGGTTATTCGTTAGCCTCAGCTAGGATTAGTCTTGGGTATAATAAAAAAAAGGGACAAAAAGTACAAGAGGTGCAACTAGAAGAATCAAGGATTGTAAAAGAAATTTTTTCAATGTTTGTAGAGGACAATTTTTCAATGACCAAAATCGCGATTATTTTAAATGAAAGAAAAGCTAAAACAAAATATAATGCAATATATTGGACAGCTAAAACAATACAAAGGATATTAAGCAATCCAACCTATATTGGCAAAGTGAGATACGCTATGAATGACCGAAGCAGATATTTTGAATCAGAAGGGCATCACGAGAAAATTCTGGATGACGAGATATTTTATTTAGCACAACAAAAAATGAAGCGCACCAAAAAAAGTTCTAGGAAAAAATACCCTAAAGAAGATAATTACTTCTGCGGTATACTATTTTGTGATTTGTGTGGAGGCAAATTTACTACCCAACATGGGGCTAAAGGAAAAAACGTCTCATATAAGTGTAGCAACAGAATACATTATGCTGAGCCACCTTGCGAATGTCCTAATATAATTCATCATAAAGTGGAGAAAGTATTTACAGAGTATATAGAGAAAATAAATGACTTTGTGAGTATAGACAACATTGACATAGAATCCACACAAGACACAAGCAAACATCGCGATGAATTGGAATATATAGCCACTTGTGAAAAAAAACTTAGAAGCCTTCAAAACGGCAAAAAACGAGTAATGGAACAGTATGTAAATGAAGAAATAACTTTTGAAGAATATAGGGAAATGCTAACGATTTCTAATGAAAAATGCGCGGTATTGGAAAATGAAATACAAAAGTTAACATTAGAAATATCGACGGATGAAGAAAATAGAATTTCCCACGATGATGTTATACTTAGCCTTAAAGAAAATTGGGAATATCTAAGCAATAAGGAAAAAATGATATTTTTACAAAGGTTCATTGAAAAGATAGTGGTGAAGGTGGAAAAAGTTAATGCACGCGTAAGTATGGCAACAATTAAACATATAGAGTTTTGCCACTGAAGCTATAGCAATTTTTCTTCCGCACTATATATAGTTTTTAAATATAAAACCAGTAAACAAGGGCTTTGGTGAAATGTGCTTCACCAAAGCCCTCTTCCTATTCTCTTGTTTGTAGGATCCGCATTGTCAAGGTCGCAGAGTATTTTTGCAAAGACCGCAAAAATCTTCCTGCTACCCTTGACAATACTACTATGTTAGTTTCATTTGACTAATCAGTAAAATTTGCATACCCATGAACTTAGTATCATAGAATTAAAAAAAGCTATAGTCATACAATGCGATTATAGCCTGTAATGTCGTAAAGTTCCTAACTTTACGACTTCTAATATTCTTCTAACCTCGACATCAGTATATATCCAGATTTTACAAAAGTCAACAAGATGCACAAAAAAATTATTGCCCTTCGTACATACTAGTTGCTTGTCCATAAACTTTGAATCAATATAAAAAGTAAAAAAATAATGAGGTGTTTTTATGGTCAAAAAAGGTAATAAACTAACGATATGCACGATAGAAGAATCTATAAAAGATTTTCTTGAAGAACTAAAAAAGAAACTATCAAAAACAAAAGTAAAAGAAAGCACATTTTCAAGATACAGCTTCGTATGTGAAAGACATATAATTCCATACTTCAAAGGATTAAACTTAAATCACCTAAACGATGAATCAATAAATGACTTCGTACAATACAAGCTAACAAATGGCAGTTTAAAGGGTAAGCCGTTATCAGCTAAGACAGTAAATGACATAGTATGCTTACTATTACAAGTAGTTAAAAATTATTGCAAGCTTAATAATGACATTGATAAACCCAGCTATAAACAGAATGAAATTACTATTTTTACAGAAACAGAATATAACAAGCTTAAAACACACTTATCTATTGGAATGGACAGTAGAAAATTAGGCATTGTCGTTGCTATGCTAACAGGAATAAGGATAGGCGAATTATGCGCTTTAAAATGGGAAAATATCAATTTAGACAATGGTATAATTTCCATAGAGAAAACAATGCAAAGAGTGAAAAATACAGATAAGACGAAAAAAGGGAAAACAAAAATCATTATAGATACCCCTAAAAGTAGTGCATCAATAAGAACAATACCAATACCAGCCATACTACTCAATAAGCTAGAACCATTCAAAGCATACGCTAACACATACCTCCTAACCAATGATATAGGTTACATAGAGCCTAGAAGTTATCAAAGGTATTTCAAAAATTATTTAGAAACATGCAATATAAATAATACCAATTTCCATACATTAAGGCATACATTTGCAACAATGGCAGTAGCAAGAGAAGTGGATATAAAGACATTGAGTGTATTACTCGGTCATACCGATGTTAGTTTTACAATGAAAAGATATGTTCACCCAAATATAGAACACAAAAGACAGCAGATCGAAAAATTGGCGATAGGTTTTTAATAAACTACAAAACAGAAAAACACAAAGCCCAAACCCCTGTAATATTCAGGTGTTTGGGCTTTGTGTCGTAAAGTTAGGAACTTTACGACATGGAAATATTGTACCACTTAAAAACAAATAATTAAAGATCACAAAGAAAATAACAGAGGAGAAATGTAGCTATGTTAAATTTTTTTCGGAAGAACAAGGTAGAAAAACAACCAGTAGAGCAAAAACCTATTTCAGACCAAGCACAAGGGCAATTATCATCTTCTACGCAAAGTCAAAATGAGCGTCATATTTCTCAATTGGAGCATTATATTGAAAATGCTCAAAGCAATGATCCACTTTTAGGTGATATTTTACTTGAGGCAGGACGTTCATATTTGTTTGGAAGACATCACGCCACTATAAATCACAACAAGGCTCTACAGTATTTCAAGAAAGCAAATTCACTTAATTATAATGGCTCCTCATTTCATTTGGGCCTTTATTATGCGGTTTATGATAATGGTGCATCGTTTGAAGGTGACAAAAAAGCAGCAATTGCTGTTGCGGGTATGCACTTAAAAAATGCCCATTTAGAAGGTGATAACAATGCAACAGAATTACTAAACGATATGATTCAAGGTGGCGCGTTTAAAGGAACGGGTATTGACAGTATTGAAAGTTTATTAAACTTTTATAGTAAATGAAAATAGATGCTAAGATTTATGACAAAATATTGGAATGTATTCCGTCAATTCCTCCTGAAACGGGCGGAATATTGGGCGGTGATAGTGATATCATAACTAATTTTATTTTTGATGGAGGTCTATCCGATAGTGATGAAGGTCGCTATTACCCAGATATAGATAAAATAAATACTTATTTATCAGATTGGCAAAAATCTGGGATTAAATTCTATGGAATTCTCCACAGTCATTTTACCAATGAAAGAACATTATCTATGGGTGACAGGCAATATATAAAAAATATAATGATGTCAATGCCTACTAATATTAAGGAGTTATATTTTCCCATAGTAATTCCGTATAAAGAGATGGTGTCTTTTAAGGCGAAGAGAGTGGGATGCGAAATCAATATCATTGCGGATGATATAAAAATTTTTTAAGAGAGGATATCAATGACATGAACAAAGAACCTAAAGAGCAGTCAATCAGAATTCCTAAAGGAGTATTTTGCGGCAATCGTGACTGTCGCCGGTGTATTCATGCTGAACGTAGTCCGGGAAGTAATTCCGGTTGGTATTGCAATCGGCATAGTACGCACGTTCGACCTGGCACAGATGAGTGTGGATATTTTGAAGATTAACAAATGAAACTAACAACTAGTTAAAAGTGAGGACATCTAATGTGAGATTTGTTGGGTGTTCTTTTCTTTCGTGGGGGTAATATTTAATGAAGATTATTAGTAAATGTAATACAAAAATAAAATATGAAATGATTTATGATGATGTATGTAAGTATTTGGATAATGAATTTTATGGAAAAAATGTATGTGACTTTCAAAATAACAGGTGTGGAGAAAAAAGAAATACAAATTCACTTGTAGGTTGCTGTAGGCCATATAAGAACAAACTTATTTCTCCATTGCTTCCGGCCAGTTGCAACAGAGTTAATGTATGTAAATATTTAGATGAAAACAAAAAATGTAGTGTTGAGTGTATATCATGCAAACTATTTACCTGCGATTATTTGCATAAAAAAGGAATACGATTCAAGATAAAGGACATAGAATCATTAAAAGATTTCAATGTAATACAAAAATACATATTAAAATATAGTGTGTTTACACCAAAAGAAAAAATAATAAACAGGTTATTGTTTTGGCGTTGGCTGTAAAAATATATTCCACTAAGAAGTAACCCAAATATTCCTGTTTAACAAGAACACCCTAAAAAATACTAAATAAATAACGTGAAATACTCTCATCCCTGTCCACTACCCTATGCACCCACATTTATTCATACCCTGCGGGCACAAAGAGAGCCTGTGGTCTCGGCTAAAATTAGAAATTTAACCCGAGACCACAGGCTCTCTTCGTGTAACTACATCTTGAAAAGAAGTAGTCATATAAATAAATGTGGGAGCATAGGGTAGTAGACGGGAGAGATGGAGTAAGGCAGGTGTGGTGGTGTGAGTGTGAGTAGAGAAGTGGTAGATAGTGGAAAGATAGAAGATAAGAGTAAGTTGGTGGTGTTGGAGAGAGATAGAAAGATAATAAGGGAAATTGATAGGTGGAGAGTGTGTCAAGGGAGACATATAAAGGAATTGGCGGAGTTTAGTGGGCAAAGGGCATGTGATAGAAGGCTAAGAAAATTAGTACAAGCAGGATATATAAGCAGGGAAAAAATATTGTACGGAGTAGCAGGCATATACAGAGTAACAAATAAGGGGGCAAAATTAGAAGGATTAGGAAACGCAAGAAATAAAATAAGGATTGAGCAAATAAGGCATGATATAGCGGTACTAGATACAGCAATATATTTTAACAAAGTACATGGCATAGCATACAAAGACATAAGAACAGAAATAGAATTACATAGGTTAGACGGATTTGGAAAAAGAACACACAGGCCAGATTTTGTATTTAAAAAGGACGGCAAGACAATATGTGTGGAGATAGAACTGGCTTTAAAATCCAAAAACAGATTTGAAAACATAATGAGCAATAATTTTTTAGACTATGAAAGACAAATATGGATAGTACCAGACCTAGAGTGCAAGATAGCAAAAACACTACAAAACAGTAAAATAATGTACTCTAACATTGAAATACTGGAACTAAGCCAAATACAAGAAACAAAGGAGAATGAAGATGATGGAATTTTTACAAGCCCTATGGAATCGGGGTTGATAGATTTGGAAATTTAATACTTTTAGCAGTAATAGGGATTGCAGTTTTAGGCATTGCAGGCAAAACATGGAGAAACCGGACTAATAAGAAAAGTATTCAATCTTAGAAAAGAGATGAAAATGATTAGACGAGATAATAAAACTAATAAAGTTAATAAAACCAGATATACACAACCACAAGAAGGCACACTAATAGGACATGCCGGAAGAAGACCTATATATATCCCAGACGATGCAAAGCATGTGTTTGTATGTGGTACTACAGGAAGCGGTAAAACTGTTGCGCTATCCAATTTCATAAAAAGAACCATAGACAAAGATTACCCAGCACTAATCATTGACGGCAAAGGTGATACTGGACAAGGCTCTACTTTAGATATCATAAACACCATGAATAAAGATAATAAGAAAAAGGTATATGTAGTAAACCTGTCAGACCCTGAAAGTTCAGACAAATATAATCCATTCAAAGGCACATCACCCACAGTAGCCAAAGATATGATCATAAACATGACAGATTGGAGCGAAGAGCACTATAAGCTAAATGCAGAAAGATACATACAAAGAACATTACAATTATTAGAAATAGGCAAATACGAACTATCATTTAAAAGAATAATAAAATGCTTAAATTTAAACAAGTTCATGGCACTTAGTAAAATTTTACTAGACGCCGAACTAATAACAAAAACACAGCATCTAGAAAATGTTGAACTCGCAGGAACAAGCGGAAAAATTGCACAACCTTCAATAGCAAGATTTAGTACAATCGCAGAAAGCGAAATTGGAGGAATATTTGCAAGTGACGGCGTAGATATATCAAAGGCTCTACAAGAAAAAGCAATAATCCTATTTATACTAAACCCGCTAACATATCCAGAACTATCCCCCGCCTTTGGCAGACTTGTATTAATAGATTCAAAAAAAGCCATAGGAAAACTATTTGACGCAAACAAAGGAAAACAGCAACCACAAAAAACATTCTTCATCATGGACGAAATAAACGTATATGCAACAACAGCACTAACCGACCTTGTAAACAAAAGTAGAAGTGCAGGAGTTACATGTGTACTTGCAACACAAAGCTTATCAGACCTAGACTTTGCCTGTGGTGATGCATACAAAGAACAGATTATAGAAAACTGCAATAATTACATAGTCATGAGACAAAACAGTGGAGTAAACGCCGAAAAGTGGGCTAATATTCTTGGCACAAGGCAAACAATGGACGTTACATACCAGCTACAACAAAAAGGACTTGAAACATCAGAAACAGGATTTGGAAGTGCAAGACGTGTTAGGGAATATCTATACCACCCAGACGATATAAAGACGTTGCAAACAGGTAAAGGATTTTACTTATCACGAGACACCAATTTCAATAGTAGAATAAATATAAATAAAAGCTTTTAAGGAGCAGAAAACATGCGGATTATCAAATTCTTAGAAACAAATATTTTGTACATAGTCTGGTTCTTAATTTACTTTACACTTGCATGGCTAATGCTAGGGGCTAGGCTAGAGAGTTTCATCATTGTATCAATTGTATATGCGGTATCTATAACAATAGCCTTATGCCCAATTGGAGAAATCATACTAAGATTAGTGGAAGGCTGTAGAGAACCGGCAACAGAGGAAGAAAAAAATTACTTACTTCCTTTATTTGAAGAAGTATATGAGTATGCAATAGAACTGAATCCTAAATTGAGTAGGAATATAAAAATCTACATAATAGACGCAATGTACGCTAATGCATTCGCGATGGGAAGAGAAACCGTAGCCGTCACAAGGGGAGCAATAGAAACATTCACACCGGACGAACTAAGGGGAATAATAGCCCATGAACTGGGACATATAACTCATGGGCATACAAAAGCATTATTGCTTATCGTAGTAGGAAACTTCTTTTTCTCCGTACTTGTTTTAGTTCTTAGGGTGATACTATATCTAATACAATTCATTTCCAGCGTAGTAGCACATTTCAATGTTGTAGGGATCGTAGTTGCAATACTGGCATTTATAACACGAATGGTCACTAATACAGCTATATTTGTATTTATACATCTAAGTCAAATGATACTTGCGATAAACAGCAGATCAAACGAAATACAAGCCGATACATTTGCTTATGAAGTTGGATATGGTAAGGAGTTAGTATCTGGATTATACTTACTACAAAAAATATCAATGAATGTAAATGTGGGATTCTTTGAGAAGATGAAAGCATCACACCCACATATATCGAGTAGGATTGCAAATTTAGAACGGTTAGAGAATATCAGCTACAAATAACATAACCATAGTAACCCATAACCCCTTGCAGACGAAAACCTGCGAACATAAGAAAAAAATGCTTGTTGTGATAATGTCACAATGAGCATTTTTTGCGTTGGTCGCATATACTGTGGGCTTGGGGTATGGAAAACGACAAGATAAATTAAAAAGAATTATAAAAAAATACAGGTAAATATTTTCAGACAATTTTCTATATTGCTATAGAAATGTTTTTGGACAAGTGCTACAATAAAGGTAGATAAAGGCTTTGCTTCTCTAGTGGTTTTTTATATACATGACTATCATCATCGCTTCTAAGCTCATTACCAACCCTACAAGAAAAATAGTAGTACCTTCTTTTCGTGGGGTAATATGCTTGGATATAAAATATTGTAAAATGCACCAAACCCCAAGTCCAATAAACGCAAGCCCAACAATAAGATCAACATCAAACCCTATTAATTCATAAATCTGCCCTGCAATTACAAATCCAATAAAACACAGCCCTAAAAGAAAAGCATTAATGATAACAAGGTATATAAACTTGCATTTCTTCTGCAGTCCCAGGGAAATTCCAATGAAAAATGCATCTACAGACACAATAAGTCCGGATAAAACAGGCATAAATATAAGTCCTCCTATAATAAAATTAGCTTAGGGAAAAATATTTTCCCTAAGCTAATTTATGTCATTGTTATTAAATTGGTTACAATATAGCAATTTACGTTGAAAACAGTCCAAAAGCGAGACCAAAACGCAGGGCTTTAACTGCGTTCTTGGTCGAAGCTTGAAATGAACCCGAAAGAAGTCGGGCAGCCCGAAGGGCTGTTTTGCAAAGCAAAAATTCTGAGGCGATTTTCAACTTAATTGTCTATAATGGAGGGTAATTTATGTCTGATAATAGTAGGTTTTATACTTTAAAAGGATATGCATTGTTGGAGGATAATGCAATTACATCGTCCATGGAAGATTATTTAGAAATGATTTACAGAATCCATATAAAAGGCGAAGCAGTAAGAGTGGGCACAGTGGCCGGATTGCTAAATGTTAAGCCCTCTTCTGCTACAAAAATGATAGCCAATCTTAAAAACCAAGGCCTTATATCGTCAGAAAAATATGGTTATATACAATTAACAGAAGCAGGCATCAAGCTTGGTAAATACCTGGTTTTTAGACATGATACCATCCATCGCTTACTATGTTATATCAACCAATCGGATAATGAATTAGAACAGGTCGAAAAAATTGAGCATTTTATTAATATGGAAACAGTAGAAAATATAAAAAAATTACTAGACAGCCTCTAAGAAGTCACATCACATTTTGAGACAAGCATCCATCGCGAGTTTAAGCACTGCTTCGCGGATATCTTCCCGGCTTTGCCATTTTCGGCCATCCCATTCATCGCCACTTAGGTTATCCCCTGCGTAAAATATTTGCCCAAACGGAACTTTGAGATACTGGGCTACAGCTATAAACGCACTGGCTTCCATGTCAACTGCAATGCATCCTTCTTCCTTGCG